>JAYEOJ010000439.1:0-10074 GCA_034722835.1 Bacteroidota bacterium
GGGCAGGCCAGTGGTACCCTGTTCCCGGTAGGAGTTACAACCGTAACTTATGAATACGATGATGGACCGGGTAATGGTCCGGCTGTATGCAGCTTTACGGTAACGGTTGCCGATACAGAGGCCCCAACGGTCACCTCCTGTCCGGTTGATATCGCAGTTGCAAACGATCCGGGAGTATGTGGTGCGGTTGTTACTTATGCGGCACCGGTGTTTGAAGACAACTGTGATGGCCCTGGATTATCAGGTACCATGACCTCCGGGCAGGCCAGTGGCACCCTGTTCCTGGTAGGAGTTACAACCGTAACTTATGAATACGATGATGGACCGGGTAATGGTCCGGCAGTATGCAGCTTTACGGTAACGGTCACTGATACAGAGGCCCCAACGGTCACTAGTTGTCCGGTAGATATAGCAGTAGCTAACGATCCGGGAGTATGCGGTGCGGTGGTCACCTATGCAGCACCTGTATTTGCGGATAATTGTGATGGAGCAGGATTATCCGGGACGATGACAGCGGGGCAGGTCAGTGGCACCCTGTTCCCGGTTGGGATCACGACTGTAACATATGAATACGACGATGGTCCGGGTAACGGACCTGCGGTCTGCAGCTTTACGGTAACAGTATCTGATACGGAAGCTCCAACTATCACAAGCTGTCCAACAGATATCGCAGCTGCAAACGATCCTGGAGTGTGTGGAGCAGTGGTTACTTATGCGGCACCGGTATTTGAAGACAACTGCGATGGTATGGGACTGTCAGGGATCATGACTTCGGGTCAGGCCAGTGGTACCCTCTTCCCGGTTGGGCTTACAACGGTCACTTATGAATACAGCGATGCCTCGGGCAACGGACCTGGGGTGTGTAGTTTTACAGTAACGGTCACCGATACAGAGGCCCCCACAGTCACCAGTTGTCCAGTAGATATAGCTGTAGTAAATGATCCGGGAGTATGCGGTGCTGTGGTTACTTATGCGGCACCGGTATTTGAAGATAACTGTGATGGAGCAGGATTATCCGGGACCATGACCTCCGGGCAGGCCAGTGGTACCCTGTTCCCGGTAGGAGTTACAACCGTAACATATGAATACGACGATGGACCGGGTAATGGTCCTGCGGTATGCAGCTTTACGGTAACGGTCACAGATACGGAGGCTCCGACCTTTACTGTTCCTGCAGATATTATCTTGGATTGTGATGAGGATGTGAATGACCTGGGGCTGACCGGAGATGTAACGGATGAAGCTGATAATTGTGATGTGGGACTGGATGCCACCTATGGTGATGCAGTTGATGGCACGGATCCGTGCAATGTGATTATCACCCGCAGCTGGATACTGGTCGATGCTGCTTCCAATACAAGCATCCAACCACAGCTAATTACGGTAAGAGATCTCACCGCTCCGACCGCGCTATGTCAGGATATCACCGCACAGTTAGATGGAACAGGCCAGGTATCCATTGCTGCTGGGAATATAGACAATGGAAGCAGTGACAATTGTCTGTTGGATACCATGTGGTTGGATGTGTACGATTTTGATTGTACGAATATAGGTCCGAATACTGTTGTTCTGACAGTGGAGGATGCATGCGGCAATCAGGCTACCTGCTCTGCTACAGTGACTGTGGAAGATAATATTGTACCAGCTGTTGCATGTCCCGGAGATCTTACTGAAACGGCAGTAGCAGGGAACTGCAGCATGCCGGTAAACGGCATTGGTCCATCGTCTGTTACAGGAAATTGTACCAGCCAGCTTACTTACAGGTTGGAAGGGGCAACTCTGGGTTCGGGTACATCAGATGCCAGTGGCTCTGTATTTAATAAGGGCGTGACTACGGTCTGGTATGTAATAAAGGATTCAAATGGGAATTCAGATTCATGTTCCTTCGATGTTACGGTGCTGACAACGGTCATAGCTCCCACGGATGCCGTAAGTGATCCCGGCGAAGTCTGTGCCGGCGATGGTACCATCCAATTGAGTTACAATGGGGGCATTATGCCCGAAGGCGGGAGTGCCAGATGGTATGATGATGCCGGTCTTACAAGTCTGATTGGAGAAGGCGATGTGATTTCCATCCCGGCGCCTGTTTTTACTACAACTTATTATGTGAGACTTGAAGGCGATTGTGATACAACTGCTGCAGTATCTACAACGGTGAGTGTGAAAGCCTTGACTGTTGATCCGGTATCTGCTTCCGTGGACAGGAACAATATTTGTGCGGGAGATGGAACCATCACGCTGACCTATGCAGGTGGAGACCCGGGAAGCAATGGTATTGCAGTGTGGTACGATGATGACCTGTTTACTTCCATGGTGGGTACAGGGAATGGCTTATCCCTTACAGCTCCTGCAGTCAGCACCACTTACTATGTTAGGTTTGAAGCGGACTGCGATACATCTGCGGCGGTTGCAGTATTGCTGAATGTATGGCCCCTTCCTGTACCAGTATTTACAGAAATGACGGAGAATGCCTGCACTAACGGGCCCCTTATCAGGTACGTGGCTGAGGGGTTGGCGGGTTCCACATTTACATGGAGCATTAGCAATGGAACAATCGTGAATGATTATAACGATACCATTTACGTGGATTGGGGCGATCAGGTGGTAACAGGGACTTTAGAGCTTACGGAAATCTCAGTGAATGGCTGTGTCTCCGCACCTCTGAACTTACAGGTAGAAGTTGGAGGACCTGAGTTGGATCTTGGGGAGGATGTGGGTATATGCATGGGGAATTCCATAAGCATCGATCCGGACGAAGATTATGACTCTTATCTGTGGCAGGATGGCAGCACCGGGCCGGTATATACTACTGATCAGGAAGGCTGGGTCATCCTGGAAGTCTGGGATGCCTATGGATGTAGCGCAAAAGACAGCCTGTATATTACTGTTAATGAAGTACCCGTGGTTGATCTGGGGCCTGATACATCTGTGTGTGTTGACGAGGGACTGGTGCTGGATGCAGGAACAGATGGAGATATTTACAGGTGGTCCACCGGTGATATTAGTCAGCGGATAACCATTTATGAAGACGGGGACCAGGAGATCTGGGTGGAGGTTGAAAATGCGTTTGGATGTGTGGGGAGGGATACGGTCCTTATCGAAGCTTGTGATATCTACTATGATTTTGATCCGCCCACAGCCATCACTCCAAACGGGGATGGTACAAATGATGTATGGAACTTATATGGCTTGCTGGAATTTCCGCAGGCCGAGGTAGAAATCTACGATCAGTGGGGAACACTGGTATGGAGATCCGAACCGGGTTATTCTCAGCCGTGGGATGGTACCACCATGAATGGAAGACCTGTCCCGGTCGATTCATATCACTACGTGGTCTATTTTAATGATGGAAGTGATGAGAAACATATTGGAATTGTGACTGTTATCAAATAGGAATGAGAAAGCTGATATATATCGTTGTATTACTGGGGGCGTTTCTGGCGGAGGGAAATTCTCAGCAGGCTCCTATGTACAGCCAGTATATGCTCAATGGATTCTTATTGAATCCGGCAGTTGCAGGCTCCGAAGGGTTTACTGCTGTAAATATGACTGTCCGTGAACAGTGGGTGGGACTGATGAATGGGCCTTCCACCTATGCGCTTAGCTTCCAGACCAGGCTGATGCAGCAGAGCCAGATATCCAGGTCCAAGTCTGTCAGGAGGCGGGGAAGATCTGCCTCCAGGGGAGGCCGGGTTGGACTGGGGGGATATATTTTTAATCACAGCAATGGAGCGGTGAACCGGACCGGACTCAAACTTACCTATGCTTATCATATCGATCTTGACCGTGCACAACTCTCCTTTGGGCTTTCAATGTTGGGTTACCAGTACCGACTGGATGAAGAAATGATAACACTGGAGGAGCCCGATGACAATCTATGGCTGGGGGTCCACCAGACGGTCTTTATACCCGATGCTGATTTTGGGGTCTACCTCTCCGGCAGGGAATTCTGGGCAGGTGTTTCGGTGGACCAGCTACTGGAGGCGGCATTAAAATTTGGCGATGAAGGTTATGAAACGCTGGTCATGGAAAGGACTTACAATGCGATGGGAGGCTATGATTTCCTGGTTAACAGGGATCTTACCATAAGTCCATCTACCTACATCAAGGTAGCTGAAAACGGGAAGGTGCAGGCCGATATCAGTGCCAAGTTCTATTTTAAGCAGGCTTTCTGGAGTGGATTGACCTACCGGACCGGACATTCAATTATTGTGATGGTAGGAGCAGGGGTGGATCGTTTTGTATTTGGATACGCCTATGATATCGGCTTGAACGGTTTAATGAAGAATACCTACGGCACGCATGAATTTACTTTTGTGGCCAGATTTGGGAATGTTGCCAGCAGGCACCGCTGGTTGAACCGCTTTTAGCGTACCCTGGAGATTTCACGATCCGTTTACCGGTAAAATATGTCCTTTTACCGATTTTTATTTCCGGAACACCTTCTTCCATATTACTTTTGACACTATAAGTTAAAGAATTATGGAAAAATTTTCAGATTGGGAAAACAAAAAACCCGGTGAGGGGAATTCACACGGAGACATATCACCAGGTCAGTTTAGGCGTTCGGGACGAGCACATCTGTTACTGGGAATAGTACTTATGTTCCTTGGATTGTTCCTTATTGCCGACCTGGCAGACATCATCCCCTGGCGGCTCAGGGATTTTATATTTACCTGGCAGGCCCTTTTGATTTTCCTGGGACTGATCTTCCTGTCCAATAAGGAGAATAAGGGGACAGGGGTCATTCTGATTGTGATAGGTTCATTCTTTCTCTTACCCCGGATTTTACATGTACCTCACTACTGGGGTTCCCTGTTCTGGCCTTTCCTGCTGATCATGCTGGGACTGATAGTCATATTCGGCAGTCGAAGGCAGGGTAGAGGAGGTACCTACTTTGGTGGACATAAGAGACACACAACCAGCGACGATTGGCTGGATGATGTATCTGTCTTTGGAGGAGGCGACCGGATTATCAATTCTCAGCAGTTTAAGGGAGGCAAGCTCACGCATATTTTTGGGGGTTCCAAGATAGATTTTACCCGGGCACAGCTGGCACCGGGGAAGAACTACCTGGAGGTGGTGATGATCTTCGGGGGTACCAAGTTGATTATGCCTGAAGGATGGTTTGTGAAGGTGGAAGTGACCTCAGTGTTTGGTGGTTTCTCTGACAAACGGGTCAAATCCATCGTAGTTACTGATTCTGACAGAAGTTTGCATATTACCGGAGTGAATGTGTTTGGAGGCGGTGAGATTGTTAACTACCACTGATAATGAGCCATCCCATCACCGGAAACAGGAGATCTGTTCTAATCTATGTTCTGGTCTGGCTGATGGTCTCAGCCACCATGGGAGTGCTCTATTTCTACTTTCTTCATTTTCCCATTTCCGTAATAATAAGCGATGCTTTAATCTCTAACCTCTTATTTGGTTTCCTGGGCCTGCTGGCCTGGTATCCCACAAGGTATATTCCATTTCAGCGTCAATCTCCCTTCTATTCAATTATTGCCCATGTGGTAGCCGGACTTGTTGTCCTGGGGGCCTGGGTATTGCTTACGGTTGGAGTGTTAAATGTAATTTTTGAAAGCCAGGGGGAATATATTGAATTCCTGAATTCAACTATCGCCTGGAGGTCCATGCTGGGTGGACTGATCTACCTGGTGCTGGTGCTGATCTATTACCTGGTCTCAAACAGTCAGAAACTACAGGAACGAAGCCAGCAGGAAGTGCGGCTGAAAGGACTGGTAAGGGATGCAGAGTTGAACATGTTGAAATCCCAGATCAATCCGCATTTCCTTTTTAATTCCCTGAACTCCATCTCCTCGCTGACCATGAGCAACCCGGAGGAGGCCAGGGAGATGATTATCAGGCTCTCGGATTTTCTGAGATATTCCCTGAAGCACCGGGAGAACGAGTATGTACCCCTGGAAGAGGAACTGGGAAGAATGAAGGACTACCTTGCCATCGAGAAGATCCGTTTTGGGGAGAAACTGCTGTATGAATTTGATATTGATGATGCCTGTGGAAAATTTCCGGTCCCGACCATGATTTTTCAGCCTTTGTTCGAAAATGCAATTCGTCACAGTGTATACGAGAGTGTGGATCCGGTGACCATCAGGTTTTCATGTAAGCCTGACCAGGGGCATATGAAAGCTGTGATTGCCAATGATTATGATCCCGGGACTCCTTCTAAGAAAGGAACGGGGGTAGGGCTTCAGAATGTCAGGCAACGTATTGCACTGGCCTATCAGGAAAAGGGTGCTGTGCGGTGGACCGGAAATGACGGAGTTTTTACCGTTACCATTCTTTTTCCACGTATCTTTATATAGATCCCTATTACAGAATTAAGATGAGCACTAGAAAAGTTATCATAGTTGAAGACGAGCGCCCGGCCAGGGACCTGCTGATGAATTACCTGGAAAGATTTCCGGAGATGGAAGTAATAGGACAGTATGACAATGGATTTGATGGTCTGAAGGCCATTAATGACTTGAAGCCCGATGCCATTTTTCTGGATGTTCAGATGCCCAAGCTGACCGGATTTGAGCTGCTGGAGGTTCTCGAACATCAGCCTGAAGTGATTTTCACCACCGCATACGATCAATTTGCCATACGCGCCTTTGAAAGGAATGCGGTTGATTATCTTCTGAAGCCCTTTTCCAGGGAACGCTTCAAAGAAGCCATTGATAAACTGAATGTCCGCCTGGAGGCAAAAGAGGGAGGTGCAAAGGAAGAAAGTGGCATTGAGAAGATACGTCAGCACTTTGCCGAAAGCGATGAAAAATTGCACCGGGTGGTAATAAAAAAATCGGGAAAGATCCATGTGATTTCCACCGGGGATATCAATTTCCTGGAGGCGCAGGATGATTATGTGATGATCTATACGGATGAAGGCAAGTATTTGAAACAGCAAACCATGAAGTATTTCGAGAAGCATCTTGATGACCAGCAGTTTGTGAGGGTGCATCGTTCTTACATCGCCAATATTACCTGCATTGAAAGGATCGAACCTTACGAAAAGAGTAATTTTATACTGATCCTCAAGGATGGCAATAAGGTTCCGGTGAGCCGCAGTGGCATGCAGGTACTCAAGGAGAATCTCGATTTTTAAATGAAAGGAGCTTAGGGATGTCTTTGCAAATCGAAGAGAAGAATCTGAATAAATTCATTGTGGTGGGGGACCGGGTTCTGATTAAACCAAAGAACCAGAAAGACAGGACCAAATCAGGATTGTACCTGCCTCCGGGTGTCCAGGAGAAGGAGAAGATACGCAGTGGGTATGTATTGAAGGTGGGACCGGGCTATCCCATCCCGGCCATTCAGGATATAGATGAACCCTGGAAGGACAGGGGCGATGATGTAAAATATGTGCCGCTGCAGCCCAAGGAGGGGGATGAGGCTATTTATTTACAGAACAGTGGCTACGAGATTGAGTTCAACAATGAGAAATACGTGATTATTCCTCACTCAGCCATCCTGATGCTGATTCGGGATGAGGACCTGTTTAAGTAGGTTTCCCCGGCTTCCATCGTCCACTCTTCCGCAATGCCTGATCCAGGATCCATTCGATCTGGCCGTTTGTGCTACGGAATTCATCCGCGGCCCACTTCTCCAGCGCTTCCATTTTTTCTGGATCAACCCTGAGGACAAATGCTTTCTTTTTGCTCATCCTAGTGATGCAATGTGCCTGTATTTACAATGGGGCTTGGATCCTTGTCTCCGCACAGAACGACCATTAGATTGCTAACCATGGCTGCTTTTTTCTCATCATCAAGGTCGACAATTTCTTTTTCAGCCAGTTGTTCCAAAGCCATCTGAACCATGGATACAGCTCCCTCAACGATCTTAAATCTGGCTGCCACCACCGCTGTGGCCTGTTGCCTTCTTAACATGGCTCCTGCAATCTCTTCGGCGTAAGCAATAAAGTTTATTCTCGCCTCAATCACATGGATTCCGGCCATTTCCAATCTTTCCCGAATCTCCTCTTCAAGCTCATGGTTGACTTCAGCACCACCACCCCTGAGCGTAATCTGTGCATCGTGATCCTCAAAATTGTCATACGGATATATTCCAGCCAGCTTCCTCAGCGCTGTCTCACTCTGTACAAATACAAAATGGACATAGTCATCTACTTCAAACGCGGCTTTATAGGTATCCTCCACTTTCCAGACCAGGACACAACCTATTTTAATGGGATTGCCAATTTTGTCATTCACCTTGATGGTTTCACTATCAAAGTTCCTTGCCCGGAGTGATATTTTTTTTCGAACAAAGAATGGATTGACCCAGAACCAACCATTTTTCTTAATGGTTCCTTTATAAGCACCAAACAGAATCAGTACGGATGATTCATTTGGATTGACAACAGTAAATCCTATCGCCGTCAGGAATACGTCAACACTTAGCAGGATTCCCAGCCAAAAGATACCGTTCATATAACTGAAAACTGCCCCGAGAATTGTAAGCAGGAGTACCAGTAGCATAAGGTAGCCTGACACAGCTCTGTAAGTTCCTTCCTGTTTTTTCATGATAGACGAGTTTAGTGATATTAAAATGATATCATAAAAATATCGCATATTTTCCATAAATCCAAATGAATGATCCTGCAGAAGAATTACTGCTCAATGCATTCCCTGTGCCTGAAACAATCCACCAGGTGGTCGTTTACCAGTCCGGTGGCCTGCAGGTGGGCATAGATGATGGTAGATCCCAGGAATTGAAAACCCCTCTTTTTCATGTCCCTGGCAATGGTATCCGAAAGGGATGTAGTGGCCGGGATATCAGACAGGTCCCTGAAATGGTTCACCACCTGTCTGCCATTTGAAAATCCCCACAGGTAATCGCAAAAACTGCCGTACTGCTCCCTGATTTCCAGGAAACGCCGTGCGTTGTTGATGGATGATTCAATTTTCTTCCGGTTTCTGATAATCCCTGCATCCTGGAGCATGGTTTGGATCCGTACTTCATTAAAATTAACCACCAGTTCCGGATCGAATCCCTCATAGAGCCTTCTGTAGCCTTCGCGTCTTTTCAGAATGGTAAGCCAGCTTAATCCTGCCTGAGCCGACTCAAGCACCAGGAACTCAAATTGCCTGCGGTCGTCCCGAACAGGAACTCCCCATTCCCGGTCGTGGTAATCTATGTATATGGGATCTGAAACGGACCATCCACAGCGTATTTTTTCTGCCATATTCCAAGATAATTAAATTCCGAATTTATTTAGAATAAATATAACTTAATGATAAAATACAGGGCTATGAGTCGGGTAAAATGATTTGTTGTATCTTCGCGTCACAGAAGGCTAAAAAAATTTCTCTATAAGTGTGAAACAAATAACAGCAAGGTGATTTATACATGGGCATGCAAATCGAAAATATTGCAGAGTTACTGAAGGCTAAAGTCTTAACCCCGGGGCTGGATTTAAGCAATGAGGTGGATCAGGCCTTTGCCTCTGACCTGATGAGTGACGTTCTGACCGGTGATTATGATAAGACCATCCTGATTACAGGTCTTTCAAACCTGCAATCCATCCGTACTGCGGAAATGTCCGATATCCGGGAAGTAATCATTGGAAGAAATAAAGAGGTTAGCCAGGAGATGATCGAACTGGCTCATGAGAGTGATATTGTTTTGATCCAGAGCAGTTATTCACTTTACAGGATATCCGGGATCCTGTACGAAGCCGGTATTAAACCAGTCTATTAATGCTGCTGCAGTACCATATCGAGGGAGGTGATTTTGTGAACGCTGGGAAAGCTTCCAGTGCTGTGAAACGGGTTCTGAAACAACTGGATGTTCCATCCGGAAGAATAAAGCGGGTGGTTATTGCACTCTACGAGACAGAAGTAAACGTGGTGGCCCATGCCAGCAGAGGAGAAATTGAAGCTGAGATAGATACGGATAAAATCATTATTTCGGTAAAGGACAGCGGACCTGGAATCCCGGATATTGAGAAGGCGATGGAGGAGGGATTTACCACAGCTTCGAAAGAGGTAAGGGAAATGGGATTTGGAGCAGGAATGGGCCTGCCCAATATAAAAAGAAACAGTGACAATCTGCATATTGAGAGTGTTC
>JAYEOJ010000440.1:0-2472 GCA_034722835.1 Bacteroidota bacterium
CGGAGAACTTGGTGGGGGATATGATTTCTATTTCGAGAAAGCAGCGACGGGATATGATCCGTCACTGGAAACCCGGGCGAAGGTGATCAAAAACCTGGATGTGGATGGTTTTCATCTGGTTAAGGCTCCTGAAAAAGGGATAAGTGATCGCATGATATTCGGGCCGGAGATGGTTGGTTTCGAGGAGATCGGCCAGAATATGGATCTGAATGGGCGATACTTTCAGGTCCTTAAGAAGACAACAGACCTGTCTGAGGAAATACTAACGAAAACATTAAAGATATCCACTCAATCACACTTGTTATATGCCTGCAGAATGGGTAAATACTTGGACGGTGTAGATGATAATGTAGATGCTTTCAGATACTTCCTGGATGAGATAAAGCCGGACATGCAGTCGCTGCCACAGGATATTCAACGAAACATAGTTGATGCGATGGATGGGCGTATTATCGAGGGGGTTACTGTAACGGATGTAGCTGAAGGAATACCTCTAGCAGAGAAAGAACGGCTTTTAAGGGAGACTGAGGAGATATACCATCAGTTTTTAGGTGAAATCGGTATAAAACTCCCGAAGAAGTATAAGGTCACCAAGAACAAGATCGAGATAACAGAACCAGATGGGACTAAAACAACTGTTGACTTTAAAGATTTCCCGGAGACAACGCTGGAGGATGGCTGCAAAATGAAGATAAAGGATGGCAAACTAGTAATAACAGATAAGAATGGTCTGCCGTCAGGTGAGGGGGTGTCACTTGGGAGTGATGATGTTATGCGAATCTATGATTACTCTCCTTCAGAAGGCGGTCACCGGCTGAATGCAAAGATTGTTTGTGATGACCCTATGGTGGAATCAATTACCACCCACATTAAGGCGGATACGGATGGCGTCATAGGGCTTAAGATGACAAAGAGTTTATCCCCTATGGAAGAGGTCTCGCGTGTCAGACGTTCCTTGCGGGTTCTGAAGCTGAAGGGTATGGTGGTGGGTAAGGGAGTGGTCGGCCTAGGTCTCGGGTCCATAACCACGGTTGCAGTGATAGGTGTCTCCGGCACCGGAGACATCTGCAATTTCTCTTTTTACAGCCGGAATATGGATATGCTCCCCATCCCCGGAGGTCAGCACTCCCAGGTCGCTCAGGGTAACAAGCAGGTTATCTATCTGCTGTTTCTTCCTGAATACCTGAACGGCTTTCTTGATCTTCCCAATCTCTTTCTTCTCAACATCCAGATCCAGTCCCTTCACGAGCTCTTTAAAATTCGGCTTAAAGAGCTTAACTTTTTTGTAGAGATCAAAGCTTCTGAATTTTGGATCGACCAGCACCGGTACAGCAACCCGTTCGGATGCACTGATTACTTCAGAAATCACCCTGGGTGTCAATACCCCTTTATCGTAATCCTGCATGATGATGACATCAATGCCCCCACTCTCAAGCAGGCTCGAAATCAGTTCAAGGAACTCTTCCTGTACCCGCTTGTTAAGGAAAATATCCATCTCCTCGTCCACCCGCAGTAAATGCTGGTTCCTGCTGATAATCCGGGTTTTTTGTGTGGTTACCCTGTGGTAGTCCACCACCAGCCCAACATCGGATAGCAGCTGCTCCTCCATCAACTCCAGGATCAGTTTGCCACGGTCGTCATCGCCAATAACGGAACAGAGGATGGGAACTGCTCCCAATGCCTTTACATTCAGTGCCACATTGGCTGCTCCCCCCAGACGATTCTCCTCAATAACTCCGGAGACAACGGGCACCGGGGCTTCCGGGGAAACACGGCCCACACTCCCCCAAAGGTAGGTATCGATCATCACATCGCCGATGATCAGAATTTTCTGATTGCAGAACTGGCCAAAAAGAGACTTAAAATCTGTGAATTCAAACATGGTTAATATAAATCTGCGCCAAAGATAACTTTTTATACTCAATAGGGGTCCACATCCACAGAGATCCGGACCGATCGGAATACTTCGTTCCCGGAAAGCCCGCTCAGAACCTCTTTCAGCAACTCCCTGGCCCGCTCATAGGATGCCTCCTTCTCAATCTTCAGGATGATCTGCTTTTGAAAGGTATTATGCGTCTTTCTGACAGGGGGGTACTGGGGACCCAGTACCCGGTCGGCAAAGATTTTTCTTAGTGCCCGGGCAATCAGATCTGTAGCGCCATCCAGTATGGAGGGAATCTTGTGCCGGAAACTGATCCGGATCATTCGCTTAAATGGCGGATAACCAAAAAGCTCCCGCTCCTCCATCTGGTCGGCATAGAGGCCCTCGAAATCTCCCCGGCTGATGTATTGAATCACCGGGTGAGATGGATCCATGGTCTGCACAATCACTTTTCCCCGCTTCTTTCTTCTCCCGGCCCTGCCGCTTACCTGGTAAATCAACTGAAAACTCCGTTCAAATGCCCTGAAATCGGGAAAATGCAACATCTGATCCGCATCCAGCACACCTACCAGTGACACATTGCTGAAATC
>JAYEOJ010000441.1:0-2471 GCA_034722835.1 Bacteroidota bacterium
AGCAACAGGGATAATTATCCAGACCGAGGAGAACAATCTTTACTTATATCCAAATCCTGGAACCGGGCTTTTCTACCTGGAGACTGGAGGCCAACAGATTGATGTTCTCAAGATTGTAAGTATTGAAGGAGCTGTTGTTAGGGAAATTATTCCGGAAACAGGAGCACATACTATTGAAATAGATATGACCGACCTGAATGCACGCATGGTCTTCCTCACTGCTTATCTGAAGGACCAGCAGATTGTGAAGCGTGCCTTCATTATTCGATGAAGCTGAAGAGTATCAGTTAAAGAGTCTGTGCAGGAATGGCAAATATCCGTTCACGTATAGGTCAAGGGTTTTATCAGTCCATTCGTTTCGCATTTCGATCCTTGGAAGTGCATGTAAATTACGTGCATGATGTTTCATGATGTTGCTGCTCACAGTCGTAAAAGCTAGCTTCAGCCTGGTCTGACTTGCCAGGTTAAATTCTCTGGGGCCGACTGCAGATGGCATGCCATAGGGGTAGGCCATGTGGGATACAGGTCTTCCGGTCTTGTCTTCGATAATCGTCAGGGAATCACTTATTTCCCTGATGGCCTTTTCCTCTGGCAAATTGCGCAATGCCAGATGATTCACCGTATGTGAACCAATGCTTACCAGAGGGTGATCGCTAAGTTCTTTAACCTCTTCCCAGGACAGGGCCATCCGGCTTGTCAGGCTGTAAAGATCCTTCGTTGATGCATGAAAGATGTTCTTCAGCCTTGGAATTAAATTCTCCGGGCTGCTGCTTAAGATATAGGTTCTGATTTCTTTGAAGGCTTCTCTTTTTTCATTCTCACTGGATAAGGAGTAGCTATAACGCTGACCCCTATCCGTGAAGTCGATTGCAGTGTTATTCAGAACAAGGTTTTCCAGCATATAGGACCAAAGGACAATCTTATGATCGGGAAAGCCTGTGGTTAGGAACAGGGCAAATGGGGCATTGTATTTTTCGAACACGGGAAGCGCATGGCTCAGGTTGTCCCTGAAACCATCGTCAAAAGTGAAAGCAACAAATCGTTTTTCTCTTTTCCCGGAAAGGATCCTCTTATAACATTCGTCCAGTGTTACGATATCAATGTTGTTTGAATTAAAGTATTGGAGGAATCTTTCAAGACTCTCAGGACTAACCTGAAGGTCCTTTGTAAACACAAGACTGTCATCCTCACCCACCCGATGGAATACCAGCACATGGCCGATCCCGGAATAAAAGGGCTTAAAGACTTTATATAATTTGCTCGCGTGTATCAGGTCAATTTTATCCATCCCCAAAAATAGTAATTTCTTTAAGGCTGATTGCTGTGTATGACCTGGTGCCCCATCAGGCGGTCATAACGGGTACCCGGCGGCCGGTGGTAAAAAAGGATCAGATACTCATTTCCGGTTTCGTAATGACTTCCCTCTATTTCGGGGATAACGAACTGCTCATCAAAGTCGGGAAGGAACAGGTAGCGGTAATTATAGACCCCCTGTTTTAGCAGCAGACTTTTCATGTAGGCCTGTTCTTCTGCGTTGTATTCCATGCGGCTGAGCTCGTCAAACTGCCAGTTGGTCAGTCCCCCTGCCAGATAAACGGACCCATCCAGCGGAAGGGGCATGTCCAGGCGGAAATGCACAAATACATAATCGGCATCCACTCCTGCATTCTGACTTCCCTCTGCTTCCACGGCGAAGCGGCCATTGATATCTTCCTGTGAAAAATAGACATGGGGAGCCCGGGGCTTATCCGGTTTCAGTCTGAAATGGAAGAAGGGAGCCACAAAGTCGATTCGCTCCACATAGTAGGTGGGTGTTCTTGTATTCTTGGTATCAAAAAACCTGAATTCGTTCCCGCCGGGAAAAATATTTTCCTCCTGGAAATCGTATACCAGCTGGCCGGGATTGACCATGTAGGGCTGCAGCGCATCGATCCGCACATCCCACAGTCCGTTCTGGTAAACCAGGGCCCTGGTTTCGCTGAACGGATCGTCAATGGTCACTCCGCTGTGGTTTACGGTAAAGTCCACCTCCTGGCAACATCCCTTATAGTGGTTCAGTACAGGAACATGGGCGGAGCCCTCTATATTCACCTTTCCCTCGGTAACCATAAAACGCCTGGTAAATACCACATCGTCGGGGTTCCCGTCCCGGTAGACCAGCAACAGGTAATTGCCCGACAGCAGGAAGCGAATATCCTCGTTGGGTATCTGCAGGTGATAATGCAGGTAGGTGGTATAGGTGTTAAAAGAGGGCATGCTGTTCCGGATCTCATTCTCGGGGTAGCCCTCCAGGTACTCCTGCTCGTTCAGGTCGGAAGGGGTCCAGTCCGCATTGCAGTGGATCATCCGGTACATGAACCTGGGCTGGTCTTCTGACAAATCATCGAACTCCAGCACCAGGGGCACATCTCCGGTGAGCCTGACCACGGGATAGCTCAGGGGCCATCCTTCGCGGTACAGTTGAACGGTAA
>JAYEOJ010000442.1:0-2468 GCA_034722835.1 Bacteroidota bacterium
CGGATCAGCATGGTGTCGGACTTCCAGTTGTGATCGAAGTGCTTGAAACCCCAGGTATCGTTCATGGTCATACAGGATTCCCAGTCCTCTCCCTCAATACCTGTATCGGGGATCTCCTGCTCCGGAGTGCCAAAGTCACCGGCAAAATCACCCTCGGCATTCATTCCGGCCATGCCCTGGCGGCCCTTGTCCACCCGGTTGTTTACGATCATCTCCGGATCCATCTCCGTAATAAACTTATACAGGTCCTTGCCCATCTCGGTTGTGAAGGCCGGCACCCATTCACCGTCAAACCACATGACCCGGGTGGGATAGTTTTCCATAAGCTCCTTCACCTGTGGCTTCAGATAGTTTTCGTAGAAGAGCGGGAACTCGGGATTATCCACAGTATCGTTCCTCCACTTGTTATAATCGGGCTCCCAGATGGCCTGGGCCTGCGGGTGGTGCCAGTCCATAATGGAATGATAAAATCCCAGGGTGATGCCCTGTTTCTCACAGGCTTCCGCCAGCTCTTTCAGGATATCCCTTTTGAAAGGTGAGGCGTCCATCACATCATAATCGCTCACCTCCGAATCCCACAGGCAGAATCCATCGTGGTGTTTCGAAGTGATCACGATATACTTCATCCCGGCGTTTTTTGCAATACTGACCCACTGATCCGCATCGAATTTCACCGGGTTAAACTGACCGGCAAATTGCTCATACTCTGCAATCGGAATTTGCATGTGGTGCATGATCCATTCTGCGTTCTTGGCCGGGGTGCGTTCGCCCTGGTATTCACCGGCGGGAATGGCATACAGGCCCCAGTGGATGAACATGCCGAAGCGCGCGTCTCTCCACCATTCCATTTTATCGGATTGAGCGCTCGTTTCCTGGCCAGTTTTCGGATTGTTGTTGCAGGCCGCGAGGAAGGCAACGGCCAGGATCAAAAGAAGAATTCTTTTCATTGGGGAGGATTTTAAGTTCAGGAATTAAATATACGAACTTTAGGAGTGGAAAAATCAATCTTGATATTCGGGTTTTTCAACTTTCCCTATAAATACAATAGTACCTGTGGAGTTCTCTTTGATCAGATAGAGAAATGGCCGGTCCACTTTGAAATGGAAGATGGATCCGCCCCCCTGTGTGCTTGTATTTGCCATTTCCACGATGGTGGCTGCTGCAGCTTCTGTGCCCTCCTCCTGCACATCAATAAAGCTTTGATGGATCACCCGGGAGATGTAGAGCATCATGGAGGTGGTAATTTTTGAGAAATCTGCGGTGTCAGAAAAGGCAATGCCCAGTCCAAGATTTTTTAAAGGGATATTGAGCAGTTCTTTAAACTCATATTTGAATTTTGGCATTTCCACATGAACCCCGGTATACCTGGAGTTCTCGAACCAGCTATCCCATTTCCCAATTTCAAGTCCATCTGTCAAATCTGCAACAGTGTTCCCAGCAGCAGGTATCATCACAAGCATGCTGAAGGCGCTGTCTCCATAAGGTAGATCCACTGCAGAGAAATCCTCATTGCTGGTAAATTGAAAATTTCCCGAGACATTCATATAATCCACCTGATGATGAGAGTTATCTGAAAGCAGGAAGTCTCCTTCCCGGGTATCTGTTTTATCAAACTCATATTTCCAGGTGGCATTGAAATAGATGGCATTGATCAGATACATGACTGCTTCTTCTGGTATCTGGTCCAGCATATCCTGTATTTTGTCGTTGGTTTTATCTTCGATCCACTGGTTTATGATATCAACCGTTGCAGGATCTGAGAAATCAACTTCTTCTACTGCAGCGTCAAAATAGTCCTGGTTAATTTTAATAAAGTCCGGTAATGCCTGGAATCCCTTTTTATACCAGATGCTGTTGGCCAATGCGAATTCCACCTTGTCGTCCAGATTCAGTAACTGATCCATCAGGTCCTTGTAGCTTTCATTGACCTCCTCCGGTGAAAGACTACCGAAATGCAATACATCATTAAA
This sequence comes from Bacteroidota bacterium, assembly GCA_034722835.1. Lineage (GTDB taxonomy): Bacteria > Bacteroidota > Bacteroidia > Bacteroidales. The sequence continues at coordinate 1,971 of JAYEOJ010000442.1, forward strand.
GGCCTGGAGAGTGGGTCCGTTTGCCCCATTGTAAGTCATTCCCAGTGCATACGAAACGCTCAGGGGTGAGATCATCAGGTTTTTTCCTTCAGCCAGTTGACAAACCTCCTTAAACAGTTCAAAACCAAAAGCATTGTCTGCTTTAATAATCTCTGCAGCTTTCTTGTTCAGGGTTATTTTCGGGGTTTCTTTTTCAATAGGATCTGCTTTCTCGCAGGAATTTAGCAGGAGCGCGCTTATTAGAATTATGGCCGAATACTGGAAATGCTGTCTCATGGATTTAGTATTTATATATGTAGGATGCACATCCATGGCAAAAGGTTGGCCGGGAAGAGGAAAGAAATGGGGATTATTTCATGATCCCGGGAGGGATTACTCCATACTTCGCATGTCGTGATCCCAGAAGGGAGGTCCTGCACCAATACTCAAAACCATTCCTCACTACGTTCGTAATGGCTTTTTATTTGCCCATCCCCTTATGAAAGCAAGCTTTCAACG
>JAYEOJ010000443.1:0-2466 GCA_034722835.1 Bacteroidota bacterium
ACATCAACACCAGGCTCAGAAACATCGCAGTAACAATAAATCTTTTCATAATCATTGATTTAAGATTGATAATTTTCTACAAATAAAAAGATTCCTTCTCTCCTTTAGAGAGAATGCATACTGATATATATCATTCGGGGCCTTGTTGAGAAGCATAAAAAAAGGGTCTCCTTTCAGAAACCCTTTTTTCGCTCGAGCGGGAAACGGGACTCGGACCCGCGACCCCGACCTTGGCAAGGTCGTGCTCTACCAACTGAGCTATTCCCGCAAATGGATTGCAAATATAGTACGCAAAAATCAATCATGCAAGCCAAATCTCCGTATTTTTCAGATCAGTGGGGCCTCAAAAGACTGACTACAATCCAGATAGCTTCTTTATCTCATTTAATTTATTGAGTGCTTCTACGGGGGTGAGGTTGTTGATATCCAGATCCGCGATCTGGTCCCGAATCTGCTTTAATATGGGATCGTCCAGCTGAAAAAAGCTCATCTGCAGCCCCTCTCTGCCACCAGCCAGCTCTCCCACCGGCTTGCTCAGGTTCTTTTCTCCCCCGGTTTTTTCCAGTTCTTCCAGAATTTCATTGGCCCGCTTGACCACCGATCTGGGCATTCCTGCCATCTGAGCCACATGAATCCCAAAACTGTGTTCACTGCCACCGGGAAGCAATTTCCTCAGGAAAATTACCCGGTCGTCCAGTTCCTTGATGGAAACATTGTAGTTGCGGACCCTTGAAAAAGAGGCCTCCATCTCGTTCAATTCGTGATAATGGGTAGCAAACAGGGTTTTTGCTTTTCCTTCTGTTTTCTCATGGATATATTCCACCATGGCCCAGGCAATAGAAATCCCATCATAAGTACTGGTTCCCCTGCCAATTTCATCCAGGATCACCAGGCTCCGTTCTGAAAGATTGTTCAGTATGCTGGCTGCCTCCAGCATCTCTACCATAAACGTGGATTCTCCCAGGGAAATGTTATCGGATGCCCCCACACGTGTAAAAATTTTATCCACCCAGCCTATACTGGCCGCCTCTGCAGGCACAAAACTTCCAACCTGTGCCATCAGGGTAATCAATGCCACCTGTCGCAAAAAAGCCGATTTACCCGACATATTTGGTCCGGTCAGAATCATAATCTGCTGATCGCTTTCATCGAGCTTTACACTATTGGAAACGTAAACTTCATCGGCAGGTAACTGCTGCTCAATAACCGGGTGACGCCCTTCAGTAATCTCGATGGTGGTTGAATCATCGACCTGGGGCCGGCAGTAGGCCTGTTCAAGGGCTGTAACAGCAAATGAAAACAGGCAATCAAGCCTTGCCACCAGCGAAGCGTTCAACTGGATCGCTGTAACCCATCCGCTTATTCCGGCTACCAGTTCCTGGAATAACTGCGCCTCCAGTGCCAGGCATTTCTCCTCTGCTCCCAGGATCTTCTCCTCATACTCTTTTAGCTCCTCGGTAATATACCGTTCGGCACTAACCAGGGTCTGTTTTCTGATCCATTCTTCCGGAACTTTGTCCTTATGGGTATTGCGAACTTCAATATAGTATCCGAAAACATTGTTGTAAGCAATCTTAAGACTGGAGATACCTGTCCGCTCCATCTCTCTCTGCTGCAGGCTCACCAGGTAATTTTTCCCGGAGTGCATGATTTCTCTGAGTTCATCCAGCTCTTTTGAAACTCCGCTTGCAATGACGCCTCCCTTATTGATCTGGGCCGGAGGTTCCGGCACAATTTCATTCTGTATTCGCTCTTTCACCTCATCACAGGTATCCAGCTGTGCTGCCAGTTGTTGGAGGGATACCTCGTTTGATCCTTCGCAACGTTCCTTCAGCGGGGAAATGGCCTTCAGTGCCCGCATCAGCTGGATCAGCTCCCTGGGGCTTACTCTGCCCACCGCCACTTTTGATATGATCCGCTCCAGATCGCCAACCTGTCTGATCTGCTCGTTCAGAAACTCCCTGAACTCCTCTTCCTGGGTGATATGCTCAACCATGTTATGTCTTTCCCGGATCAACAGCACATCTTTCAGTGGTAAGTAAAGCCATCGCTTCATCAAACGTGCTCCCATGGGAGTAAGTGTTTGATCCATTACATCAAGCAGTGTAGGTGCACTCTCGTACAGGGATTGGAAGATTTCCAGATTTCTGATGGTAAAACGGTCCAGCCATACATAGTGGTCCCGTTCAATGCGGGATAAGCTGGAAATATGTGCCGTATGGGTATGCTGGGTCAGTTCCAGGTACTGTAGAATGGCTCCGCTGGCAATGACCCCATGAGTCATGTCCTGTACACCAAAGCCTTTCAGGGTTTGTGTCCCAAACTGCTGATGTAGTTTATCCCTGGCATTCTCTTCTGTATAGACCCATTCCTCGAGCAAGAAGGTGTAAAAGCTATCACCAAACTCTTCCTGGAACTGGTCGCGATGACTCCTCTGAACCAGCACCTCCTTGGGCTTGAAGCTGG
>JAYEOJ010000444.1:0-2460 GCA_034722835.1 Bacteroidota bacterium
TGCCTACCTGGTAGCTCGCTTCCAATATCCGGAACTTCAATATGATGTTCTTAATGAGAAAATAGAGAAGATTAAAAAGGATATATGGCTGGAACTTAACAATGATCTGACAGCCCTGGAAAAGGTGAAGGTCATGAACTATTTTCTATATGATATTCACCGCTTCGACAAAAGCCTGAAAAAAGCCCACACCCCCCAGCTCTATCTGATTAACCATGTATTGGATACCTGTAAAGGAAGTCCTGTTATGCTCGGACTAATCTATGCCGAACTGGCCAGGCGTCTGGGCCTGCCCATATACGGAGTAAACCTTCCAAGAAATTTTGTGCTCTGCTATTACGATCCGGAATACCACGAAGATCCCAACAATATTCTATTCTATATCAATCCCTCTGATAAGGGAAGCGTGCTCGGTTTGAAGGAGTTGAAACATTTCTTGCGTCATCTGAAGATCGAAGAGAAAGAATTCTATTTTACACCTTGCTCAGGTACAGATGTGATTGAAAGGCTGCTTATCAATCTGCAATTTGCCTATGAGCGGTCGGGACAGCCAGAAAAGGCAGAATCGCTTAAAAAGCTCCTGAAGAAAACCTGAAAAACGGCTGATTCTATACTTTATAGTATGCTCTGTACCAGTCGATGAAGCGCTTGATACCCGTTTCGACAGGTGTAGCGGGATTATAATTGTAATCACTTTTTAACGAAGACACATCTGCCCAGGTTTTCTCCACATCGCCCGGCTGCATGGGCATCATTTGCCACTCTGCCTTTTTTCCCAGTTCTTTCTCAATGGCCTCAATAAAAGCAGTTAGTTTAACCGGATTGCTGTTTCCGATGTTATGGATCTTATAAGGCGCTGAGGAGAAAGAGGGATCGGGAGATTCAGGTTCCCACCCCTCCCCCTGGATATGCGGATGGCTGACCATTCTTTCGATTCCTCCAACGATGTCATCCACATAGGTAAAATCGCGCTCCATCTTTCCATGGTTAAACACCTGGATGGGTTCCCCTGCCAGGATGGCCTTTGTAAAGAGAAACAAAGCCATATCGGGTCGCCCCCATGGTCCGTAAACAGTAAAAAACCGTAATCCTATGGTAGGTATCCCAAACAGGTGGCTGTAAGTATGAGCCATCAGTTCATTGCTCTTCTTACTGGTAGCATAGAGGCTCACCGGGTGATCCACGTTAGAGCTTACCGAAAAGGGCATTTTCTTATTCAGTCCATATACACTGGAGCTGCTGGCATAGATCAGGTTCTCAACCGGATGGTGCCGGCACGCTTCCAGAATATTGAGGAAACCAGTGATGTTGCTGTCAACATAGGCCTGTGGATGCGTAAGACTGTAGCGAACCCCGGCCTGGGCCGCCAGGTTCACCACCACATCAAACTTCCGATTGGCGAACAGCTCAAACAGGGCCTCACGGTCCTCAAGGTTTAACTGGATGAACTGATAATTCTCTGATTTACTGCTTGTAACTACCTGGTTATAACCAATGTGGTCCCGTGATATTCCCGACTCTTCAAGCCGGTTGTATTTCAGATCCACATCATAGTAGTCATTGATATTATCAAGTCCGGTTACATAAAATCCCTGATCTGCCAATTTCATGGCCAGGTGAAAGCCAATAAACCCGGCTGTACCTGTAATAAGAACTTTTTTCACTATTTGGCGTAACTTATAGCACGTGTTTCACGAATCACTGTAACTTTCACCTGCCCGGGATAGGTCATCTCATCCTGGATCTTTTTGGCGATGTCAAAGGAGAGGCTTTCCGCATCCTTGTCTGTGACCTTCTCACTACCTACAATTACCCTCAGCTCCCTGCCTGCCTGAATGGCATAAGTCTTCAGCACACCCGGATAAGAGAGTGCCATGGCTTCCAGCTCCTTTAATCGCTTGATATAGGATTCCACCACTTCGCGACGGGCGCCCGGGCGGGCCCCGGAGATGGCATCACAAACCTGCACAATGGGGGCAAGAAGTGTAGTCATTTCCACCTCGTCATGGTGAGATCCAATGGCATTGCATACCTCAGCCTTTTCCTTGTATTTCTCAGCCAGCTTCATACCAAAAACAGCATGAGGTATCTCCGGCTCATCATCGGGTACCTTGCCGATATCGTGCAATAAGCCTGCCCGGCGCGCAAGCTTGGCATTCAGTCCCAACTCCGTAGCCATAATGGCACAAAGATTGGCAACCTCTCTGGAGTGTTGTAGCAGATTCTGTCCGTAAGAAGAACGGTATTTCATCTTACCAACCATGCGGGTAAGCTCGGGATGTAGTCCGTGAATGCCCAGATCTATGGCCGTGCGCTTACCGACCTCAGTAATCTCTTCCTCAATCTGTTTCCTTGTCTTGGCAACTATCTCCTCAATTCTGGCTGGATGAATTCGACCATCGGTAACCAATTGGTGCAAGGAAAGTCTGGCTACTTCTCTTCGCACCGGATCAAAGGCAG
>JAYEOJ010000445.1:0-2456 GCA_034722835.1 Bacteroidota bacterium
AAGGTTTTTAGAGCATTTATCAGGGCCCGGTTCTCCTCACTTGTACCAATGGTAATGCGCAGACAGCCTTCACAGAGGGGGACAGATGAACGATCACGAACGATGATGCCCTTGTCCATTAAATATGCGTATACTGCTGAGGGATCATCTACCCTGATCAACAGGAAATTGGCATCGGAAGGATGTACAATATTAATAAAGGGCAGCGATTCCAGCTCCAGGGCCAGTTTACTTCGCTCCTCAAGGATCTCCCTGATCCAGATGCTGCTTTGCTCCGTATTTTTCAGGCCACTAAGTGCTGCATCAATGGTCAGGCTGTTAATGTTGTAGGGATACTTCACCCTGGAAAGATATTCCACCAGTTCCGGATGAGCAAAAAGCATCCCCAGGCGGATCCCGGCAAATCCCCAGGCCTTGGATAGGGTCTGCAGGAGAACCAGGTTCTTTTTTTCCTGTAGCAGGGAAAGCAGACCTGCACCCTGACTAAAATCAATATAGGCCTCATCCACCACCACGATGCAGTTTACCTGATCGATGATCTTTAACATCGCCTCACGCTCCAGGGAATTGGAGGTAGGATTGTTGGGAGAACATAAAAATATCAACCTCGTATCTTCATCCACGGCCGCCAGCACCGCTTCAGAATCCAGGCTGAAGTCCTTGTTTAAGAGGACGCTTCGCTGTTCCACATCATTGATTGAGGCACAGACGCTGTACATGCCATAGGTGGGATCGACGGTGATTACATTATCTTTCCCTGGCTCACACAAGACCCTGAAAAGCACATCGATTCCTTCATCGCTACCGTTTCCCAGGAAAATCTGATCCATTGAGAGCCCTTTCAGCTGAGCGATCCGCTGTTTCAAATCGGCCTGACGCGGATCGGGGTAGCGGTTCAATGGAGCATTGAAGGGATTTTCGTTGGCATCCAGAAACACAGAAGCAGATCCTGAATACTCATCTCGTGCAGATGAATAAGGCTTCATTTCCAGGATGTTTTTCCTGACCAGCTTAGTTATGTCAAAAGAGTCGGTCATAAGTTTAACTACTTAAACGAATGGAGACGGCATTGCTGTGTGCCTGAAGCTCTTCTGCTTCTGCCATGGTCATAATTGCATCCCCAATATTGACGAGTCCGTACTTGCTGATCTCCTGGAAGGTGATTTTCTTGTAGAAACTATCCATGCTGACCCCGCTGTAAGAGTGCGCCCAGCCATTGGTGGGCAGGGTGTGGTTGGTCCCTGAGGCATAGTCGCCTGCACTTTCTGGAGTATAATCACCCAGAAAGACCGATCCGGCATTGACCACCTGTTCGGCCAGCTCCGAATAGTTCCGGGTGACAATAATCAGGTGTTCGGGGGCATAATCATTGACCAGGTCCATGATCTCTTTCTGGTCCTTTAAAAGAATCATCTTACTGTTATCCAGGGCCTGTGATGCAATTTCCTTCCTTGGGAGATCTTTTAACTGCTCCTTCAGTTCCTTCTCTACATGCCTGATGATATCACTTGAATCGGTAAGCAGCATGACCTGACTATCAATACCATGCTCCGCCTGGGAGAGCAGGTCGGAAGCAATAAAGGCCGGATTGGCATGACCATCGGCCACTACGGCCAGCTCGGAGGGCCCGGCAGGCATATCGATGGCCACTGTTTCCCGGCTGACAATCTGCTTGGCCATGGTTACATACTGGTTTCCCGGTCCGAATATCTTATTAACGGCAGGAATGCTCTCCGTGCCATGAGCCATGGCTGCAATGGCCTGAGCGCCTCCTACCTTGAATACCCTGTCGATACCGAGCAGGCCTGCAATGTAGAGGATGGAGGAACTTACTTTTCCTTCGCTGTTTGGGGGAGTGCATAGAACTACCTCCCTGCATCCGGCAATCTTAGCCGGAATTCCCAGCATCAGTGCGGTGGAAAGCAGGGGCGCCGACCCTCCCGGAATATATAGCCCCACCTTATTCATGGCAACCGGTTTCTGCCAGCAGCGCACACCTGCTGTGGTCACTATGGTTTCTGAGTGGTGCAGCTGCTTTTTGTGAAAGGTCTGGATATTCCAGTGGGCTTCATCAATGGCCTTTTTCAGTTCACTGCTCACTTGTTTGGAAGCTGTTTTGATCTCCTCCGGAGTCACCTTCAGAGAGGCTGCATCGTACTGGTCAAACTCTTTGGTATAAGCTCTTACAGCAGCATCACCCTTTGAGGCCACATCATCGATGATCTTCTGTATCTGATCTTCCAGGGCGTGGTAATTGAGCCGGGGCCGTTGAAGAAGTTCCGGCCACTCACTTTTCACAGGATTACGAACTATATTCATTACACTTTAAATTAAGTATTATACAATCATTTGGAATAAGCGTTGGTCTTGAAGCAATGAATACCGTTATAAATCCGGGTTGGTCTTTTAAGTTTATGACTGTTCTTACTCTTACAGCAGGTACAGCTTTTATTATG
>JAYEOJ010000446.1:0-2456 GCA_034722835.1 Bacteroidota bacterium
CTGTCCTACCACACCTTCAATGCAAAAAGGTTACAGCAGTTTCATTAAATACTTTCCGGTCTACAAGCAAGGCCAGGGGGAAAAAAGCAACCCTGAACGGTGAACCCTGAACCTGTGAACGCTTACCCGTATCTCAACCCAACCGACACGTCTCCTTGCGATAAAAAAGGCGGACCCGAAGGTCCGCCCCTGTAACCAAGTACTAATACTAACGCACAGGCCCGAAGGGCAATGGCAATGCACACGGACAATTTGTCCGGCCATAGTCTTTTGCAAACTCAGCCAAATCAGACACATCTACTCCACCACTGTAATCAAAATCACCCTCACAATCACCAGTGAAATAGCAGTCAAAGCGGTTATAATCGGCCGCAAATACGGCAAGGTCAAAACCGTCCACATCCCCATCACGATCGAAATCGCCCTTGCAATAGGGGGTGTCATCCGGGGTGATGAGGAGAAAGGCCATATCAATTGGGGAATCATAAATTCGACCCAGATCATCCCACCAAGAACCATCTCCTCTGACCGCATTGTCATTCCAGTGATCCTTGGACGTTTCCCAGCCCCAGTACCACGCTGGCTCAGTACCAGGCTCTTTCGGTTTTGCCCCAATATCGAGCCAGTACACCTCTCCTTGTTTCTGTTGGAAAGATTTTTCCAGACGAATAATGTAGTAAAACTTATGCTCCCACAATACTAAACCGTCCGGACCCATATAATGAGGCACTGAATCCCAGTATAGTTCCACAACCTTCTCGAAGTCTACCCAAACATCCCGGATCAATTCTCCCGGGTGGCTCCAGGGCATCTCCGGATCGGCACCAGCAGGCACGTCCTTGTGGAAACTTAGCCTGAATTTCTCAACGCCAGGGGCCTGGGGAAGGAGATTGCCAGGTGGTCCTGGATTGCCCTGCTCCCAATGCTCTTTTCCATCACGACTCAGGTAAGAACCCCAGAAGTGCACCTCGGTGACGGGTTTCCCATTCGTGCAAAGCCAGTCATCGGCCACAACCAATTTAGGAGGTATGGTCGATGAATCAGGTGGGAGTGAAACAATATTAAAACCATTTGCCATATCCGGGAATTGCAGCCACTTTATTGGGCCTTCGCAGGTGGTCAACTCAAAGGACATATCGATGAACGCTGTCCATGGATGGAGACTGGGCTCCGGATGGAGATGGATAATGGGCTCCCACTCGGAGTTGCCTGGGGTCGGATCAAGATACCATCCTTTTACCGCGAAGTCGTTCCACCGGTCCATGGAGCTTTCCCAGCCCCATGGATAATCGCCAGCAGGTATGGCCGAAATGTTTAGCCAGTAAATCTTGTCCCGCTTTTGCCAAAAAATACGGGGGAGGTCCAGGTCATACTTGTACTTATGTTCGTATACTTCCCATGGCAAGGGTATGGAGGCTACGTATGTTTCAGCAAAATTCTTCACCCAGACCTCGTAGAGCAATTTGCCGGGATGGCTATAGTCGGTCGTCGAACTGACAACAGGAACATCGGAATAGACCTGGATTCTGAATGCCTCAACTCCTGGTGGACGAGCATTCGGCGGCACTGGGCGATTTTCCGCCCAGCCCGGATACGAACCCCAAAAGTGGAGATCAGAGACCGGGCTGCCATCCAAGCAGCGCCAGTCATCGGCTACAGTCACTTCTCCATGGGGGGAGGATTCAATGTTCATTCCTTTCACCATATCCGGCCTCTGCTGCCATTTTACCGGCTCCAGAGGAGGTGGAGGTGGTTGCACGGTAAGTTCAAAGGCCATGTCAACGGTATTGTAATGTTCCTCGTACCAGGGAGGAAGTTGTGAAGGCAGAATCTCTTCCCAGTAGTTATTGTGGAGCCAGTATCGGCAGGCATTATCATTCCAGTGGCGTGTAGATGTTTCCCATCCCCAGGGATATTGAGTGTCATCCGGCATGATGGCAGCAATGGAGATCCAGTAGATGGTGCCCTGCTCCTGATCAAAGGGCTTAGGAAGGTCAAGGCTGTAGTAGAATTTGTGTTCGTAGGTTTCATTGGGGTGTGGAATTGAGCGCACATACCTCTGTTCAAACTCCTTTACCTCAACCTTATAAAGAAGCTCTCCCGGGTGACTATAATCATCCGGTGTGGCCGGCACATCCTTATAAATGCGAATCATAAAGCCGTCGACTCCGGGTGAAACCAATGGTGGGTCGGGATTCGTCTCCTCCCATCCGATGTACGAGCCCCAGAAGTGGACGTCCGTCACCGGCCGGGGGGCCAGGCATTTCCAGTCGTCAGCAACAATTGGCTTCACCTCTGTTGATCGGATATTTACTCCAAACTCCATGTCCGGCGGCTGGCTCCATTTGACATCGGGGGACCCGGACCTGGTCACTACCCGGATCCAGTCCCCGGGCTCACTGACGCCCATGGTGACAGTGATGGTGTCCCCTGCAACTGAATAGGTATCTGGTTGG
>JAYEOJ010000447.1:0-2450 GCA_034722835.1 Bacteroidota bacterium
TGTTCCCGGGACACCATTGTTCACCTCCTCTTTCTCAACTACAAAAGCGGAACTATAGAGGTGTGAGCTACTGAGCCATCGTCTGATCTCCAGCTCCTTTCCAACGACCAGGGTCCGCTTTGAGCCAACAATCTTCAACCTTACCAGACGACCCGACTCGCCCCGTTCCACCGGGATCAGGTCCAGGATATCGCCAAATTCAATTCCTGATTTCTCCTGTATCAGGGAGGAAATCTCTTTCTGGCTGTAGCGTAGCTCCCAGCGGAAAAAATCGCTTGAGCTCTGGTCATAGTCATTCAGGACCTGTCTGAGCAGATCCGCATCTCTTGTGTTGCAAAAAGCCTCGGGAGAGTTATTGATAAATTCAACCGCATTGGCTTCCAGCTTCAGATCGGCAAAACGGACCGAATCCCTATCCGCATGATCCTCCACCCGTTTCAGATAGGGATGAACCACCGGCTCCCAGTTATGCTGGAACTCCTCTACGACTCCCCCACAGCACTTGGAAAAGCGGGCATCACAGATCCTGCCATCATATTCAAGCACTTCTCCGGCTGTCTCATTGACTGCCTTAACCACTTCGGGATTGTGCGAACGTGTGGTCCCCTGGTAGCGCTGACAATGATCATCTGCACACACATGGAAGAGCTCATGGTCCTCCCGGTCGTACCAGCGAATATACTCCTCCTCTGTGCGGTGCTCCAGTTCATAGCTTTGTCCGGATCCGGCCAGAGCATCCTGTTTCTGAATCTGAGCCAGAAGCCAGCTTCTGGAGATAATGGTATGTGCCTTCAACAGAGCCGGGGAACTATCGCCCCGCATTTCGGATGAAATCACAGAGATCAGGTAATCCTCCACCGAAATCACATTGACTACCTGGATCTCACCCCCGGAGATCATCAACTTCAGTGCACCCTGGAACTCCTGTTCTTCTTTTTGCTCCCAGTGGAAGCCGATGCCAATTACCACATCATGCAATCTGAAGCGTCCTGTCTCCATGTCAACCGGTTCCAGAATCAGTGTTTCACCAGAGCTTATCCTGCTCTCTTTAGACTGGATGGAAAGGGCACCATGGATCAGCTCAGCTTCTGCATCGCCATCGAGAATGAGATCCTTCTGAAGAATCCGGAACTTACCATTGAGATTGAAGCGGATCTTTCCCGCCTTCATGATTCCCACCTCAATTTCGGGAGCACTTTTATCGATCATCGTTCCAATTTATGTATTAAATATTCATTCATGCGTTCAAAATTCTCAGCCGAGAATGTAAGCTGGGAAAAGATATCTTCGATATCCTCCCGGGTGATCTTCTGAAAGTCCTTCTCCAGGGGAGTGATCAGGGCACCTCCCATATCCACCGATGCCGGACTTAACAGGATATTTTTTTCTCCCTCCTCAAAATACTGCCAGGGGCGGTGTTTGTCACGCGGAAAGAGCAATACCTGCCATCCCTGGTCGTAATAGGAGAGCATGTTGATCATGGGCTCGGCCCCGTTCTGCAGTTCCCTGATCATTTGAAAAGCTATAGCTGCTGACTCCTCCAGTATCTCCTTTGAGTTCGACTCCAGTACATAAAATCTGCGTAATCCGTCTGCTACAGCCAGTATCTTTATGCCCGGATCCTCATGAAGCAGCTGTCCGTACCTGAGCTTTAAGGTAGCAATCTGTTCTTCTATGGGCATAAATCCCCTGTTGCCGGCCTGGAAATGCATGTGATCAGGAGCTGAAGCACCGCAGTTGGGTGCATTATAAAACAGAGCAAGATCGGGCAGTGCCCTGCTTAGTTCCAGAAAATACCCGAACTCCGGTTCGATAACCTGAGGAGTATGATCCGATTTTGCAATGGTGAAGTGTTCCCTGAAGATAGGAAATGGATTACACAGAATCTCATACCGCTCACCAAACCACACGTTTTTTTCCTCGGGTGGACGATGCTCCGTACAGAGAAAACAGGGCCTTTTTTCGATGGATACCTTGTCCACTTTGGCTGCCGAGGATACAATGCGTTTGGGATTACACTGCACCTTGATAGAATAGCCATCAAAATCAAACTGTTTAATCTGTGCGTCACCATGTTTCTCCCAATTGGCTCCCAGCAGGGGCCAGCTGGTGAGCTGATCCTTAAATAGTGCCTTAGTTTTCTCCTGAATGCTCATCCGTGGTTCAGTTTGATCCTTGCATCCAGCTCGAAGGTCCGCAGGCGGTCCTTGTATATGTTGTGCTTGTTCTGTGCCTCAACAGAAAGAGATGCATCCGAGTTGTCCTCCCAGCGCCGGCAGAGATAAACAGGAGTATAGATCCTGCCGATCTGGTAGCGTCTGCTGATGGCCAGTCCAACTCCATAATCTTCGCCATAACTCACATTGGGCACATTGATTTTTCTCAGCACCGGAGTGTAAAATGCCCTGGGTGCACCCAGACCATTGATGCGCAGGGCATTGTTCCTTCCG
>JAYEOJ010000448.1:0-10004 GCA_034722835.1 Bacteroidota bacterium
CAAGATCCATAGTCCCATTGTGGAACTGGACGGATGGCTCTATTTCACCACCCACCTCTCAAACTACTGGACAGAAGGGATCGATATCTATCCGGGGGCTCATGTGCTGGGCTACGAGATGGCCACTGGTAAGTTCCGTGATTTTGGCATTGTGAAACCCCGCTACTCCATCTATTCCGCCATCCAGGTGGATCCGGAACGTAAGGTTCTTTATGTGATGCTATCGGTATTCCAACCGGACCTGATCAAGGAAGACGGGGTACATCTCTATAGTGTGGATATTGAATCCGGGGAGAAAAAGGATCTGGGGCAGCTGACTTACGGAGAAACCGGGGGAACACCCTGGTTTTATGTGGATCATAAGGGAAATTGCTGGTTTACCCTGTGGAAAAGGGAGTGGCAATATGAGTACGACCGGGGCAATCTGTATTGCTATAGTCCGGAGGCCGGCAAGATCATCACCTATAAGGATGCCCTTCCCAAGGAAGCCCTGCTGATCGATGGAACACCCGTTACCGGAAAACACATGTACAATACCCGCTGCTGGAACTATACCGAAGCCCTTCCCGGGAGAGAGCGCTGTCTCTTTGCCATGGGCGCCTGGGGTGGTGGTGATGAGCGTCTCTGGGTCTTTGATCCCTCCAAAGATATTGCCAGCGGGGAGGCCTTTGAGCCCATCGCTAATATCGGCACTACTTTTCATGAGACCGCCAGGGGAGGTGACAGGCTCTACTTTGTCCAGTATGAGGATCTGGAAGTGCAGCGGACCATCAGCCCCGAGCTGGCCAGGGACGAAGATCCCGACATCGTAGGTTACAATTCCAACCTGCACCTGAGGAGCATCTCACTGAAAAAGGGAGATGATCCCAACCAGATCACCGACCATGGAAAAATCGTGGACCAGGATGGACGTGCGGCACGGATGATCAATGCACTTGCAGCTGATGAAGACGGCCGGGTTTATATGACCGGAGACTGGTATATTAAATCGGATCGGGAAGCAAGCATGTATAATCTCCTGTGGGATCATCCCGGTGAGCGCCTCTATTCCCTGATGAAGCGGGGGATGTTCTTTGCCGTGGCAGAAACAGAAGGAGATTAATACTGGGGGATTCTCAGCAGTGTTCCTCCTTGCAGTGCTGACTCATGAGCCATGATCCCAGGGACAGTATACGCAAGTGCCTCATGAATATCAATAGCCGGTTTTCTTTCATGTATTAGTGCATCGATAAATTCATGGGTGAGGAAGGTATGTGATCCATGATGACCACTATCGTGCCTCAGTGGTACAGGTAGCATATCTGTTTGCCACCAATTTGGCTGATCATAGTTGTCCAACACTGGTCTGCTCTGGACAAAACCAGCATCATCTTTTCCAAGTGCTGTACTCTTTTTAACCATGGCCGGGCCACTGCGGCCATTGTCTGCATAGAAACTCATGTCGGTTCCTATCCAATTGGCCCGTTCCCCGCCCAGGTGGGAACCCTTCCACCAGATGTTGGCCCTGAATCCGTTCCCATTACTGGTCTTGAAGAATGCAGATTCGTTGTGAAACGGATTATTATACACATTGTCTTTCAGGTAGGAAGAATCATCACCCCAACCATGGCAAACAACCTCGGTTAAGTGCTCCCCAGTAATTCCGATCAAATGTGCAGTACAATGAGTTGGGTAGTGCATCGGGGCCACTCCGTATCGCCAGGTCCTCTTACCATCCTCCATATACAAATGATCCAGTCCATCATGCTGGTATTCAGATTCACAATAATATAGCTCTCCAAATTCCCCTTTTTCATACATTTTTCGTACAGAGATTGTAAACTGTTGATAATAACTGGTTTCAGCCATCATATAAGTTAAACCATATTGTTTAACAGCTTGCAGTAGTTTTTCTGCTTCTTCAATAGAGCCCCAGCAGGCTGGAACAGCGCTGATCACATGCTTGCCATGCTTCATGCACTCAATGGTGTGTTTTACATGATTAGGGCCTTCCGTGAATACAGCGATGGCATCGATGTTCCTGTCTTTTACCAAAGCCTCAAGGGAGGGGTAGGACTTGCTGCACTGATAAGTATCCATGAGGGCTTTGTTTCTCTCAGGTCTCAGGTCACTGACTGCCTCAACAATACAGTTCGGATGTTCGTGGAACTGGAAGCTTTTTCCAAATCTTCCGCCAACGATACCAATCCTGATTTTCCTGGAGGATGGTTCCACTGCCAGTAATGGATTGTAAAGAGCTGCTGTTCCTGCGAACATGGCACTCTTTACAATAAACTTTCGTCTGGTCAGATTTTTACCTTTCATCGTAGAATAATTTTATGTGGAGATAGTAAATTTTCAATAGAACTGCATATCTTAGGTGGGATTGAAATTTAACAGAAAGGTATAATAATCTCGTGAGGTACATATTACTATTTTCATGTCTACTGCTCTCCAGCTTACTAAATGGTCAGAATTCGACACAAAAATCTGATCTGAATGAACGGACAGAGAATTTCCCAAAACAAATTATTGAAGCAGAAAAAATACCAGATAAGCACAACTTATGGATTTTTCTTCTTGCCGGACAATCTAATATGGCCGGACGGGGCTTCGTTGAACCATGTGACACTTTACCGGATTCGCGCATACTGACGCTCACGCAAAACAAACAATGGATCCTCGCCAAAGAACCGCTTCATTATTATGAACCTGAGCTGACAGGTCTGGATTGCGGCTTGTCGTTCGGCAGGGAAATGATCAAACATATTCCAGACTCCGTGAGCATTGCACTGGTACCATGCGCCGTGGGGGGAAGCGCAATCCATCAGTGGCTGGGCGATTCTGTTTTTAAAAATAATGTTGATTTTGCGAAAAAGCATGGCACTGTAAAAGGTATTCTCTGGCACCAGGGTGAGAGTGATGCCACTACAGATCTGATACCAACATATGAACAAAACTTAAGAAACCTTATAAGCGAATTCAGAAACATAGTGGGCAATAAGCACTTGCCTTTTCTGATGGGAGAATTGGGTTCTTTCAGAGCACCTGAGTTTCAAAGACAAAGTGATTCTATTAATGAGATCCTCCACAGGGTAGCGAATGGCGATGAAAACAGTAAGGTAATTGGGACAGATGATCTGGAAAGCAAAAAAGACAATATTCACTTTAACTCAGAGGGGCTACGCAGCATGGGCTGGCGTTTTGCAAGGATATTTGCGGGATACTATGTAAATGGCCGATATACTTATAAACACGAGACCACAGGTGTGATCTGCAGCATTCAGAAAAAGCTGCTTATCCCATCCCCAAACCCTCAAACGGCTACCACAGACCGGATTCAATACATTGGTCAGGGTCTGAAACAGCACGAGCTGCGGGCCAATATCTCCTCCAGCGACTGGACGGATACACATCGTGAACGCTACTCTTATGACAATGGCAGGAGTTGGTTGCCCTGGCAGCTCGTTTTTGATAAAGCACCGGAACTAAACGGATTTGTACAGTCAGGTGGCCCTTCACAGGGTGGCAGCGGTCCGCTGGATCCCAAATCCGGAATGCTTATCAAACCGGTATTCCAGCGAATCATTCAGGGAGATCCGAAGGAGGCCATGAGCGCTGTCTGGTCAGGAGACCGCAGGTTTTCCGATCATGGGTTTTACCAGCTCTCTGCTGATAATGGAAAGAGTTGGGATGATGGTCACCTGCTAAAATATGAAGAGGGTCCGGATTTTGATCCGGACCATTGGGGTAATCCCGAATATTTCCGAACCAATGAGATGTATATCGGTGGTATATGCATTCATTCAGGTGGTAATGTGGTGATAGCTGCCACCATTCCGGTTCCTTACAGGGATAAGGAAGATGAAAAAATAAAAGTGGTCTTTCCCAATACCTACCGCGAAGGTTGCGTGGCCGGAGCCATGAGTTTTGTGGGCAGATGGGATCCGGAGAAAAAAGCATACGGCTGGCAAACTTCTAATCGCATCTTTCTCCCCAGAAAGGTCTCCACAAGGGGATTGGTTGAGATTGATATAAGCGAGCTTAAAGATGGAAGACTCCTGCTGATCATGCGCGGTTCTAATGTAGGTCTGGATTCTCTGGAATGTCCGGGGCGCAAGTGGATCAGTATCAGCAGTGACGGTGGTCTCACCTGGAGCGAGATCACTGATCTGCGTTTTGACACAGGTGAGCAGTTCTATTCACCTGCCACTTTTGCAAGAACCCTGCGCTCCAGAGCAAGCGGAAAACTCTATTGTTTTTTGAATATCAGCAATCAACCACCTGTGGGCAATGGCCCGCGATATCCCCTGCAGGTAGCCGAAATTGACGAAAAAAAGGTATGCATCATAAAAGAGACCGTGACTATCATTGATGACCTGATTCCCGGACTGGACTCCACCAACCTGCAACTTACCAACTTTGGACTTCTCGAAGATCGCGAAAACCACCAGGTAGAACTCACTCTGACACGAATCGGTGAACGGGGTGGCGGAGAAAATATCTGGGATGCAGATACTTATCGTTATGTCATTAAAATGAAATAGGGCAAATTTCCGCTTTAAATTAATTAATACGAAACACAAATGAAACGACGCACCAATTACCTTTTGCTTCTTTTTACTGTTCCATTCATGCTCGGATCATGCAAACCAAAGAGTCATTACCAGGAGTATACAGAGACCATCCTGACCTATCCCTTCTCTGATACCAGTTACCTGCCCATCGTTGCCAAACGAGCTGATATTTACCCTTATTCCCGGATAGATGGTTTCAGCCACGAAGGGGTGGAACAGGAGTGGACGATGGTGAAACTGGAGAACGACTACGTGGAAGTTTATATCGCCCCGGAGATCGGGGGTAAGGTATGGGGTGCCGTTGATAAAGCCACAGGAAAGGAGTTTCTCTATATGAATGATGTGGTAAAATTCAGGGATGTGGCCATGAGGGGGCCCTGGACCTCCGGGGGGATCGAATGGAACTCGGGGGTAATCGGGCATCATCCGGGTGGTGCTGCTCCCGTGAATTATAAGGTATATGTGGATGAAAACGGTACTGCCCATTGTGTGGTGGGAGGGATGGATCTTCCGTCTCATATGCAGTGGCGGGTAGATATTTCCCTGCCACCTAACAGCTCTTATTTTGAGACCACTACCTTTTGGTACAATGATTCTCCCTTTAACCAATCCTACTATCATTGGAACAATGCGTCAGTGAAGAGTGCCGAAGATCTCCATTTTTATTTTCCTGGGAACTACAGGCTGGGGCATGGCGGCCAGGCCAATCCATGGCCGGTGGATGAGGACGGGGTTGACCGCTCCTGGTATAAGAACAATGTACCCTTCGGTCACTGTTCCTACCACATAAGCGGGAGCATGGACAATTACTTTGTCTCATATTACCATGACGAGGACTTTGGATCAGGTCACTGGTCCCCGGTGGATGGTACGCACGGCAAAAAGATCTGGTTGTGGTCGCTGGCCAGGAACGGGGGCATCTGGGAGGACCTGCTGACAGATACCCACGGGCAGTACGTGGAGGTGCAATCGGGAAGAATGCTCAACCAGAACAGTGTCAGCAGCGGAAGGACGCCCTTTAAACAGCCCCGTTTCATGCCCTATAATGCCGACACCTGGGTGGAAAGGTGGTTCCCGGTACGGGGAACCGGAGGAGTCACCCGGGTAGCTGAATCGGGGTCCGTTCATATTAAGTACCTGCCGGAAGGAATGCAAGTACTTTTCTCTCCCATCCTTGAAGTCGAGGGGAAGTTGGTGGTCAGATCCGGGGAAGAGGAGTTTTTGAGTGAAAATGTGGTCCTGAAGCCCTCGGATTTGCTTGAAAGAACAGTGGAAGGGATTCAGGAAGGGACAGCAGTTAAGGTAGAGCTGAACAATGAACTGATCTACTCCTCGGAGAAGGACTACATTGTAGACAGGCCCCACCATTCACCGGGAGATGCCCTGAACGATCCTTATGTTCTGGCCCGGCAACTGGAGAATCGAAGATCCTACGAAGAAGCACTAAAGACCTACCTGGATCTGCTGGAGGAAGATTCCATGCGGCTCGATGCGGCAGAACGGGTGGCGGAGCTTTATTTCCGGAAGGGTGAGCTGAAGCTGGCCATGGAGTATGCAAAGGGAATCCTGGAGATCGATGCCTACATGCCTGGTGCCAACTTTATTTATGCTTCCATCCGTAAGGCTGAAGGGGATTTTACCGATGCCCGCGATGGTTTCCGTTGGGCCGTTCGTTCCCTGGAGTACCGCAGTGCAACTTACCAGCAACTTGCTGAAATAGATCTGAGGGAGGGGGACATGCAGGAAGCACTGAGGAATGCTTCCATATCCCTGATATTCAATCAACTAAATCTGAACAGTTATAAGATCTTGGCCATTATCCATCGTCTTCTCGGGGATTCTCAAATGGCTGACGAGGTAAGGGAGGGGCTGTTGGAAATAGACCCACTGAATCATTTTGCACTTTTTGAAGCCTACCTTCTTCAGCCTGGTCCAGGGACGCTGGATGCATTCAATCACTCTTTCAAAAATGAAATGGCCAGGGAAGAATACCTGGAAACAGCTTTGTTTTATGAAGGACTGGGTTTGAATAACGAGGCAATGAAGGTGCTGGCAGAGGCTCCGGCCTATCCGGTGATCGATTACTGGCTGGCCTGGCTGAGCAGAGAAGACAAAGAGAAAGCAAACACTTACCTGGAGAGGGCGCTAAATGCAAGTCCTGCGTATGTTTTTCCATATCGGATAAAAACTTTGCCGGTCCTGGAGTGGGCATCTGAGCAGAGTCCCTCCTGGGTTACCGATTATTATGCTTCACTTATTCTCTGGAGCAAAGGTAAGGAGCAGGAGGCCCTGGAATTGTTGGGACCATGGGAGGATGCACCTGACTTTATACCCTTCTATTACTCAAGGGCCCATCTATCGGGTATTGATTCCCAGCAGGCACTAAAAGATATGCAGCGGGCCCTGGAGCTGGATCCCGGTCAATGGCGGACCTACAGGGACCTGGCTGAGATCTATTACAGAGCAGGGGACAACGGGGCTGCCAGGCAACTGGTAGAGACCGGGCATGAGCACTTTCCCGGAAATTATATCCTGGAGCTAGCCTTGAGCAAGTATCTGACTGTTTCTGGAGAATATCAACGCTCGCTGGATGTCCTGGAAAAGACAAATGTCCTGCCTTTTGAAGGAGAGAATACGGGACAGAGGCTCCACATCTATAACCATCTGCTGTTGGCCTTTGAGCATTATAAAACAGGGGAATATGACCTGGCTCTTGGCCATATCGATCAATCAGAACTTTATCCTGAAAACCTGGGATCAGGCTCACCCTATGCTCCAGATTTCAGGGACCAGAACACGCTTAGAAAGATGATCTACGATAAGACCGGACAGAAGGAGCTGTCCCTGGAGGCAGAAAAGGCAATCCTGGATTATAACAAGAAATTTGGAGAAAGGAGAGGAAGGAGCCTGTTTGACCAGCAATTTTCTACCATGGTTATTCAACCCTTTTAAGCGTCTTATGAAACATATCACTATATCCTTCGTATTCCTGGTTCTTGGATTAAGCAGTTTCCATGTAAAAGCCCAGGAGCTTCAAGAGTTCAAGTATTATGGAATGGATGTAGCGCCCATGAATGACGTAGTCCGGAATGATTTCCAGTTTAATGGATTTACCAATTACTGGCACGACACTTATACACATTGGTACAGTTATGGGAATCTGTTCAAGATGGCCATCCCCGATGTGGAAAAGAATATCCTGCAAAGCAAGGTGGATATAGCTGAAGATCTGGGCCTCCCAGGATTGCAAATGCAGGAGGGATTCATTTCAAATCTGCTCTCGGAATCTTACAAGGTTCTGGAGCAGCCGGACAGAGCTACTTTAGAACAGTCGCTCCGGTCGGGGAATGTACTTGTTTATCTGGATCCGCAAAGCTCTCCTGGAAAAGAGTTGACGAAACATATCTCTGGTACGGCGAGTTGGCCTGAGGCTTTGAATAGCCACCAATACGGTGCAGCTGACCTGAAGAGAATAGATGCCTTTATTCTTGAGGCGGGGGAGAAACAGCTATTTGTGGTGAGTTCAACAGACCGTCCTACCCGGGATCAGTTTAAGGCGCTATTAGATAATACCAGGGATGTTGTTCAGAAGTATGATTTCCATAAAGGCTGGTTTGGGATTGAAACTTTGTTGAAGAGTGTAACCTGTACCAAAGGGCACCCCCTGGAAGTGATCGGAACAGGGATGAATGAGGGGAATAGCTGGTTCGTATTTAGCGGATTAATGGATTACATGGCCAAAAATGAACTGGACCAGTGGATAGAACAGGCGGAGCTGCCGGTGGTTACCGATGTGGGTTATGGGACTATTTTTGGACTACAGGATTGGAATGGATACCAGTTTCAGCGACTGGACAGGAGAGATCTGAAAGTCTGGGTAGACTATGCAGCAGAGAAAGGGGGGTATGTGTTCAGGAATGTGATGGACACCCTGGCCGATCCTTACCAGTTCGATGGATATTTTGCTTCTGAAGGGAACAAAGGACAGATCGATAATGAGGATATACCCTTTGTGCTGAGAACCGGCTATCTGGATGGAAATGCCACATCAAGCATGGTTCTCTTCCTTGAAAAAGGGGAGGAGTTAAGCCGTGAATCCATGTGGCAGGCCATCCTCGACCGGCGTGAAGTGGGTGTTCTGGAAAAAGGAAAGATGCTGGGACCTGCCATTTACCGGAATGCCCTGCAGATCTTACTGCTGGACAGGGATTACCTTGAAGACTATTTTGGCGATCGCATAAGCCTTGTGGCCACAACAGAGGGCTACGATTTACAGGTAACGGTCACAAATACTCTGAACAGACCGATCTCGGGACAATTGGATTTAAGCCTGCCCGAAGGACTAACAGTTGAAGAGAGTTCTACTGTATCAATCAAGCTTCCCCCGGGAACTTCGAAAACACAACATTTTACTTTGCAGCCAGGAGCTGCTGCCATGGATCAAACAAATCCAGTCTCCGTTCATTTTAAGTGGGAGGATAAAGAGCTTAGCACACTCACCATGCTGGATCTGCCGCCGGTCATTTCAGTTCACCGCCTGTTGTATGGCCATGCCCCTTACATTAGTTACCCGATAAGCATCCACAACTATACGGGAGAAAGCTCTTTTCCCGTAAACATCCAGGTCGTTAAAGCTGAAAATGAGAAGAAGGTGGTTTATGAAACGAGCCAGATATGTACTGCTGGAACAGGCACATTTGAGGATATGACCTTTGAGTTAGAGCTAAGTGCCGGTCATTACAGGGTACAGGTATCTGCCCTAGGGCTTGAGTACACTTCTCAACTGGGGATTGGCTTAGCAAAAGGATCACCTGAGGTATATGAGACGGATCTGAACAGCGATGGGATTAACGAGTATCGCATGGAAAATGACAGTGTTCAGATTACGCTGTTGACTACGGGTGCCAGGGTCATTGAATACCATGTGAAGAGCCGGAACGATAATGTATTATTCAAGTTATGGCCTGAGAAAGTAGATGATCATAAACGGCCTTTTCGGGAAAGGGCTTTTTACCCTTATGGTGGATTCGAAGACTTTCTGGGACAGGGGAGCATGGAGAATCACCAGGTTTATGATGCAAAGATTGTTAGAGAGGAGGGTGATTATGTAAGGGTAAGAATGTGGACCGACTATTTTGGAAACCGCCTGGAAAAAACCTTTACCCTGTATGACAATACACCCTTACTTGAGGTTCGCTTTGCACTGACATTTAAAAATCCCGAAGCCAATGTCCTGGGACCTCAACCCATCCTGGCACTTGGAAAAAAACATTGGACAGAGGATGTCTTTACCATTCCCGAAATTGATGGCTTGAAGGAATACAGGATGGTAACTGATGACCGTTTCGGCCAGCTGATGTTTTTAAAAGAAGGCTGGAATGCAGGCTATGATACCCAGGAGGATATTTCCTTTGTTGGGGCTTTCCCCGTTGATCAACCTTTGTTTTT
>JAYEOJ010000449.1:0-2446 GCA_034722835.1 Bacteroidota bacterium
AGCCTCCTCCAGTACCCCCAGGTATTTATTGATCTCATTAACATGTATCCCCAGGATCTGCACCAGATCACTCAGCGTGCACGGACGCCTGGCAATGGTCTCCAGTATGACACTCTCCAGGTCGGAGCGGTAAGATTTTACTCCCTGGCGCTCCTGGGGCGGGGCTATGATTTCCACCTGATCCATCCTGAAAAACACAGAAATCTCCTCCAGCCGATCCATAGGGACAGGATGCAGTCCTTCTACGGTGCCCGGACGATCAAGAGTATTCAACTGGATCCGATTTGGATTGATCTTTATCGCAGCCTCCCTGAGCGCCTTCAGGTTCTCCACATCATCATTGTACCCGGGAAGCAGAAAGATTTCCAGCCAGATCTCCCCTTTAAACTCGCGACTGAAATCGATGAGTCCGTCAATATATCCAGATGCCTGCAGCTCACGCCTGGGTCTGTTAATCTTCCGTAAAGCTTCATCGGTAGCCGCATCCAGGGACGGCAACACCAGGTCGGCCCGAATCAGCTCCTTCCGAAGCTCCGGGTCACCAAACAAGGTTCCATTTGTCAGCACAGCCACCGGGATTTTCGGGCGCAGTTCCTTCAAAAAGGCAATTACCTCCCCAATATGGGAATGCAGCGTAGGTTCACCTGCCCCGGAGAAAGTCATGTAATCGGGATCGGGATTGTGCTTAAAAAAATCCTTCAGCTCACTGTACACCTCCTCCACCGGAACATACTCCTGTCGGTCATGGGTCAGCTTTGTAGTGGCCCCGCATTCACAGTAGACACAATTCAGGGAACAAATCTTATGGGGTATCAGGTCGATGCCCAGGGACATTCCCAATCTCCGCGATGGAACCGGACCAAAAAGGTGTGTGTACATATTAAGCTTTGGGAAAACACAAAATAACGCAGATATATTGAGTCTGCAAAATGGAAAGCTCTCTGAAAAATGTAATAAAGCGAGGAACATTTCCGTCTTATAGTTGTCTTTGAACTATACAACCCCATACCATGAAAAAATTTGTTTTCGTTTCGCTGATTATACTGGGCACACTGGCCCACACCAATGGACAGGCCGTACTTGGTGAAAAGGTACATAACTTCTCCACCCTCGACCAGAATGGTGAAAAGTGGACTCTGAAATCCAATTTAAAAAAGTCCGATTACCTGGTTATCTATTTTTATCCGGCTGCCTTCACCGGCGGATGTACCAAGCAGGCTTGCAGCTACCGCGATCAGAAAGGCGAATTGGCCAAAGTGGGAGCCAGCGTGGCAGGAGTGTCGGGTGATTCCCCGGAGACTCTGGAATTATTTGCCCTGGAGCATTCCCTGAATTTTACCATGCTCTCCGATGAGTCGGGAGAACTGGCAAACATCTTTGGTGTGCCACAGGGTGAAGGGGGAACCATCAACCGCGAAATCAAAGGATCTAACCTTGATCTGACCAGGGGAACCACCATTCAACGGTGGACTTTCATTCTTAATAAGGATGGTGAACTGATCTACAAGGATAGCGAGGTGAATGCTGAAGCCGATAGCGGTAAGGTCCTGGAATATCTTACTTCCCTTCAATAGGGTTATTTAGAACCACTCTAATTAACTAATATAGTCGTTTCCCTTTTTAAGGGGAGTCGTGATTTTTTTCTATTTTCGATTCAACTTCCAGGCTTATAATGCGTCATTGGGCTAATAAGTTGAATGTGTTAATGAGCGAAGGGAAGAAGACTGACCATAACCTTAAGAGAGCGACTATGAAGCCAACCTACCTGTTCGGGTTTGATATCGGTTCTATTTCCATCAATACTGTTGTCATGGATGACAGCGGGAAGATTACCGAGGACCGTTATGACTACAACCATGGCAAACCCTTTGAAAAGCTGAAAGAAATTCTTGATGCGCTGGAGAAGACCTACTCCAGGGAACAATTCGGCCATCTCTGTTTTACCGGAACAGGTGGTAAACTTGCCGCCGAACTTCTGGGAGGCACATACGCGAATGAGATTGTCGCTCAATCCACCTCGGTTGCCAAACTATATCCCCAGGTCAGGACCATCGTCGAAATGGGTGGAGAAGATTCCAAGCTTATCTTTATGGAGGAGGCCGAGAACAGCGCTTCCCGCCTTTCCGATTTTGAACTCAATACCCTCTGTGCAGCAGGAACCGGTTCCTTCCTTGACCAGCAGGCAAACCGCATTGGCATATCCATTGAAAATGAGTTCGGGGAACTGTCACTCAAATCGGAAGACCCACCAAGAATTGCCGGGCGTTGCAGTGTCTTCGCCAAAAGTGATATGATTCACCTGCAGCAGATTGCCACTCCGGTGCATGATATTGTAGCCGGTTTATGCTTTGCTGTGGCCCGTAATTTCATTTCTTCACTGGGCAGGGGGAAAACCATTAAATTTCCGGTGATGTTCCAGGGAGGAGTCTCCTCTAACGTAGGGATG
>JAYEOJ010000450.1:0-9993 GCA_034722835.1 Bacteroidota bacterium
TATCCAGTGATAAGCCCTCCTGCATTCTGAAATTGTTTACCTGGACCAGAGCCTGCTTTAAAGCTTCTTCCACCAGTGCCCACTCTTTTTCTTCGAGTTCAGGCTTTTCAGTACGGATGGTATCCGGCATCCTCATTACTGTACTCAATAGTTCAAGTGAAGCCTGTAGTCCAAGTTCACCGGATATCCTGTAAAGTTGCTCGTAGTAGCTCTTAACAACAGCTTCGTTAATGGTTCCGGAAACGGCATCTCCTGAGTGTTCATAATAAAAAGAGCACTCCACCTTTCCTCTTTCCAGCTCAGATGCAATCAGCTGCCTGATATCCAGCTCCTTCTCTTTATAGAGAGAAGGCAAACGGGTATTGGTATCCAACTGTTTGCTGTTGAGTGATTTAATTTCGATGGTCAGTTTCTTGTCGGCCAGCAGGCATTCGGCTTTCCCGTAGCCGGTCATGGATCTGATCATGGTTTCTCAGATAAAGTTCGGGGCAAATTTACAGTATTAAGATTGCTTTGGCAACGATCAGTTTGCCATGGGGACCGTAAAACTAAATACGGAGCCCTTCCCGGGAGCACTTTTAACCGTAATCTCTCCCCCGTTTTTCTCCACAAACTCCCTGCAGATGATCAGTCCAAGGCCCGTGCCTTTCTCTCCTGCTGTTCCAGTGGATTTGAACTTCTCATCAATCCGGAACAGTTTATCAAGCTGCTCCGATGTGATCCCGATCCCTTCATCCACAATGCTGACTTCAACCTCCTTGTCCCTGGGTTTCAGCTGTATCTCCACTTTCTTATCCCGGTCCGTAAACTTGACTGCATTGGTGACCAGGTTACGAATAACGCTGTTGATCATATCCCGGTCGCCATAAGCATAGACCTCATCCGGCTCG
The DNA here is from genome assembly GCA_034722835.1 of Bacteroidota bacterium. Taxonomy (GTDB): domain Bacteria; phylum Bacteroidota; class Bacteroidia; order Bacteroidales. The sequence continues at coordinate 891 of JAYEOJ010000450.1, forward strand.
GAAGCGAGCAGCAGAATTCCTTTCTTCTCGGCCAGCAGTCGGTGGAGGTTGATGTTCTCCTGTACCAGGTTGCTCAGGTTGAACCGGACCGGGTCATATTTTATTCTTCCGCGTTGTGACCTGGACCATGTAAGCAGATTCTCCAGCAGGTCGAGCAGGTGTTTCACCGATTGGTTGATCTTCCTGAATCCTGCTTTATGGTCTTCTTTTTCCGTATCATCAAAGCTTTCAACCATCAGGTCGCTGATGGATAACAGACTTGAAAAGGGATTCTTCAGGTCATGCGAGATAATGGAAAAGAATTTGTCCTTGGTGGCATTCAGCTCCATCAGGTTCCTTTCGGACTTTCTGAGGGCTTCGTTGGCCTGACTGATCTGTTGGTTCTGATGCTTCAGCAGGCGGTTGGTCCGTGACTTCAACAGGTATATATAGACCATAACCACAATGGCAGTGGTGACCAGTATCTCCAGAAGGATAAACCACCAGGACAACCAGATGGGCGGGGTGATAATAATACGCAACTGCATGGGAGGTTCGCTCTGGTATCCATCTGTATTTTCAGCAACGACTTTCAGCTGGTAGGTACCTGCCTTCATATTGGTATAGGAGACATAGTTCCTGGTTCCTGAGTTGTTCCAGTCCGTATCCAGGTTCTCCATGATGTACCTATAGCTCAAATCGCCGGTTTGCAGGTTGTTAAGAGCAGCAAATTCAACAGAGAAAAACCGGTGCCTGTAGTCCAGAACAATCTCTTCCATATAGGTAACATTCTCACTGCAATAGAAGTTTTCTTCGAACTCAATAATGCGACCGGGGTGTTCCTCAAATTCCTCTTCCTGATCGATCCCTGCGATTAGCACTTCCTTCCCCAGCACTTCAAGTTTGGTCAATGTGACCTCCGGCACAACCCTGACTGGTTCGATGGTTTCAGGATCGAAAACATTCATGCCATATACCCCTCCAAAATAGAGATTGCCGCTGGGCCCCTTGTGGTAGGAACCTCCGTTAAACTCATTGCTCTGGAGACCATCGTTCATATCAAAATTCTTCACTTCAAATGTCTCCGTGTTAAACCTGCAGATTCCAAGATTTGTACTTAACCAGATGCTGTTGTTGTCGTCCGGGACCACCCCGTATATGACCTCATTGGCCAGTCCTTCTCCAACACCAAAACGCCTGAAGGAACCCGTTGCAGGATAGAACATATTCAAACCACTGTTGGTCCCGATCCAGAATCTTCCCCTGGAATCTTCATAGATGCTGAAGACAATATTATCGGAAATGGTATTGGGATCATCGGGATCGTTATAATAGTTAATGCAGCTTCCTGTTTCAGTATCCAGCATGCATAGTCCACCCCCGTAGGTACCCACCCAGAAACTGTCCTGCTGATCCTGGATAATGGAGGAATAGATGAAATTGCGAGGCGGTCCTTCCTCCTGGTCTGCTCCCAGGAGGTAAGATTTGAAAGTCATATCCTCCTCTTGTAACAAATTCAAACCGTCGCGGGTTCCTATCCAGATGTACCCTTCCCGATCCTCATAAAACGCCCGGACCGAGTTGTGGGATATGGAAGACGGATCGTCCGGATCGTGCCTGAAGTGGGTAAAAGAGCGTTCTTCAGGATTGAAGAGATCGAGTCCCCCTCCATCGGTACCCACCCAGATCCGGTCCTTGCTGTCCTGGTATATTTTCCGCACGGAAGAGCTGGAAAGAGAGCTTGGATCAAAGGGATTATGATCATAGTGGGTATAGGTTCCGCGGTCCGGATCGTAACATGAGATTCCATGGGCATTTGTTCCTATCCAGAGGGTATTATCGGCGGTCTCACATATGGTCCAGACGAATGAACTGGCCAGGCTATTCTGGTTGTAGGGATTGTTTTTATAAAGTGTAAACCTGTTTGAGTGTGGATTCAGGATGCTGATGCCGGCACCAAAGGTCCCAATCCAGGTGGCACCGGACCGGTCCTGGAAAATACAGTTGATGGAGTTCTCCGACAGGCTCTCCGGATCAGCTGGATTATGCGTATAATGCTGGTAGGTGAATGTGGCGGGATCAATCTTGTATACTCCGTTTCCAAAGGTCCCGAACCAGATGTCACCATTGCTGTCCTCCAGGAGCGGTTCATGCGGGTCCATTGCCAGGGAGTTTGTGGTTCCGCCAGCAGAAAGGAATCTCTGCATACCCTCTTCCTCACCGCGGTAGCAGTAAAGGGCCTCATCAGTGAGCACCCAGACCTGTCCAAGATTGTCAGGAAGAACCTTTGTTATCCTTGTATTCTCACCAGAGAGTTCAAGAGGAATAAACTCATGCTGCTGGTTTGCTGAAAGATCAAATTTCACAAGTCCCGTGTCGATGGCGAGCCAGATGACATTCGTCCCCAGGGCCATATGACTTATGGTGGTGCTTGTATCGATGAGGCCTTCAATATTCTCACTGAAGAAGAGTCCTGATTTTGTGTCATAACTATACAGCCCTTTATAGGTGGCTATCCAGAAGATCCCCGACTCGTCGCTCAGAAATCCGGAAATCCTCGCCGTGAGCCCTGCCAGTTCCTCATCGTCAGGCACAACTCTCTCTACCTCACTGGTAAACCTGTCCACATGGTTCAAGCCTGCATAGGTCCCCACCCATATTTCATTTCTCAGGTCCGCTTCAATGGCTGTAATGGTATCGTTGGACAGGGTGCTGGAATCTTCCGGATCGTGCTGAAGGGCGGTGAAAGCACCCTTCCGTGGATTGTACCTGGTGAGTCCGCTCCTGGAACCAAGCCAGATCATACCCGACTTATCCTCGTAAATCTGTTCGACCCATTTGTTGGCCAGAAGATTGTGCTGATCTGTATGTGCCCCGTAAACGCTTATATTCTGGCCATCATATTTATTCAGCCCGTCCTCGGTGCCAAACCACATAAATCCTTTGGAATCCTGATAGATAGCGTAGACAGAGCTGAGAGAAAGTCCGTCATTGATGGTGATCCGCTTAAAGCGGATATAATCATCCTGTGCGGCCAGCTTGTTTGAGAATAGCAGCAGTCCAATAATTAACAGCGTGTACCTGATCATTCCTGTAAACGTGGTAGCGTTAGTCCTCATTGGACGCACAAATATTGAACCAAGTTACCCAATCAGCCCGGGTAAATCAATGAAAAAAGGGTTAAATAATGTTATTTGTGTCTAACGGGTGATGGTGGCAGGCTCAACTTTGGCTTTAATAACCGTCCTGGTTTTCCATCGGCCGGTCCGGTAGTAAATAAATGAAAACAACAAGCCAATTCCCCATCCGGCAGGGATGGACCACCAGATTCCGCTTTGCCCCAAACCTGCGCCATTAATAGTCAGGCCAAAGATCTCAATGGTTTCCCTGCTGAGAAAAAGCGCGACCGGTATCCGTACGATCCATAGGGAAAACAGAGTGATAAACATTGGAATCAGTGTATCCCCGGCTCCTCGCATAACACCATTGTATGTGAACATAGCGGTAAACAACAGGTAGAAGGAAGTGACAATGGTCAGGTACTCGCCCCCGATATCAATGACTGCCTGGTCGCGTGTGAAAAGCCCCATCAGTGGATATTTAAACAGGATGATCAGGATGGTGATGACAACTGCTGTGGCGGAGGACATCAGCATGGTACGGGCAAGCCCTTTTTTTACCCGGTCCAGTTTTCCGGCTCCGATGTTTTGTCCCACAAAAGTAGACAGGGCAATGGAAAAAACCATGGAAGGAATCACGGCCAGACTGTCGAGCCTTCCGGCCGCTGTATAGCCCGCAACCACATCGGTCCCAAATCCGTTTACGATGCCCATCAGTGCCATCATTCCCAGGGCCACAAAGGTATGTTGCAGTCCGGTTGGTAATCCTATGCGAAGACTCTGCTTAAAAATACTCCAGTCGAATGCAAATTCTTTGATATTAAATTTGATCAGCTCATGGTTCCTGTTCAGGTAGAACACAGCGACCATAAAAGCTGTACCCTGTGCAATCAGGGTGGCAAAGGCTGCTCCTTCAATGCCCCAGCCAAGTTTCACAATAAAGAGCAGGTCCAGGCCAATGTTAATTACGGTGGCCAGGACCAGGAAATAGAGGGGCGTTATCGAGTCGCCCAGTCCCCTCAGGATAGCTGCTACTCCATTGTATCCAAAGAAGATCACCAGTCCGGATACATAGATGGTTAAATAGGTATTGGCCATGGGCATCAGCTCTTCGGGCAGCTTAATCAGGCGGAAAATTTCCTCGGAGAAAGAAAGTCCCACGACGGTCATGATCACAGCGAAGAAGCCCATGGCAATAAAGATAGTATCGATGGCACGCTTGACTTTGGTGAAATTTTTGGCACCAAAGAACTGGGAAATCACGATGGTACCCCCTGTAGCAATGCCGATAATCAGGGCAATCAGGGTAAAGATGACCGGGAAAGAAGCTCCTACCGCCGCCAGTGCCTCTTTGCCCAGGTAGCGGCCCACAATGATCTGGTCCACAAAGGTATAGAGCTGCTGGAATAAATTCCCCAACAGCATGGGCATGGCGAAACGCAATATATTTTTACCAACGCTTCCTACGGTCAGATCTTTCATGCCGGATTTCATGGCTAGAATTTCGATGAGTCGCCAAAGTTCGCTAAATTATTTCAGCTATCATGATGCTGTTTTAAATCATTTTGATATCAGTGAAAAATTCCCTATTGTAGTGCCTGTATCTCAACAACACTTTCTACCATGAAAAATCTACCTTATTTCATTGTGGTGATTCTTGCATTTGGAATCACTCAGAGTGGTTTTGCCCAGATTGCAGGGACGGCACATGATTTCTCAACTGAATCATGGGCTCCCACCACCAACCGGGGATGTGGTGTTTGTCACACTACCCACCAATCCATACCGGTAACCAGCGCACCTTTGTGGCATCATGAAACCACAGTGGTGGCAGGCTATACCCTGTATGATTCACCTACATTTGATGGAGGAAGTACCATCACCGATCCCGGAGCAAGTTCCCGTTTGTGCCTCAGCTGTCACGATGGCACCGTTGCCCTGGAAAATTTTGGAGGAATTACTACGGGTAGCAACTACATTGATGAGTCTGCCAGGATAGGGGGTGTGTCCGGCAACGACATGAGCACGGAGCACCCCATTTCCTTTGATTACACCGATGCTCTGGCCACAAGCGATGGTGGACTGTTTCCGCCTACAACCACCAACAGCGGACTGGGGAGTACCATTGACAACGATATGCTTTTCAGCAGCAGGATGGAATGTGCCTCCTGTCATGATGTACACAACAGGTATGGAGTGATGCATCTGCTGAAAATGTCCAACGTGAACAGCGAACTCTGTCTCACCTGTCATAACAAGTAAGGGTACCGGTTTCCGGTAAATACTAACAGTTCGTACACCCATGAACAGATACATCCGTAATGCTTCGTATGCTATAATACTGATTTCTTGCATGTTATATGCATGCAATCGTCAGGTAGCGAAGGCTCCAACTCCCGATTCACTGGTGATCTTTCCACCTCCACCTGATACTACCAGGATTCAGTTCCTGACCCATTTCACGTCTTCAGGTGACCTGGAGGGAAAAAAGAGTGGATTCCACAGGTTTCTCTTTGGAGAGGAGCCCCCCTTGAATATCATCAAACCTTACGGAGTTACTGTTCATGGAGAGAAAGTATATATATGTGATACCGGACTGGGTGGACTGGTAGTGCTGGATCTTGCTACCGGGGTCTTTGAGTACTTTATCCCGGGAGGAAAGGGTCAGTTGAAGCTGCCCATCAACTGTAAGGTGGATGATCGCGGGTATCTCTTTGTTGCCGATGCCAATCGCGGGCAGATTGTAGTGTTTGATGCAGAGCGTAGTTACGTGCATGCATTTGGAGAAGCCGAAGCTTTTAAACCAACAGATGTAGAGGTTCATATGGGTAGAATCTGGGTGGCCAATGTACAGGATCACGCCGTATATGTATATGATGCCGACGATTATAAACTTATCAGCCGTATGCCCGGTTTAAGTGCTGAGGAGGATGGATTTATCAGGCAATCTACCAATATCTCCATTTGTGACAACAGACTTTATGTATCGGACTTCGGCGATTTTAATGTGAAAAAATATTCGACCGATGGTGCATATCTGGGTGTGATTGGAGGCTATGGTAACGGGCCCGGGAGGTTTACCAGGCCAAAAGGGATTGCCCTGGACAGGCAGGAGAATCTGTATGTGGTGGATGCTGCATTCGAAAATATTCAGCTTTTCAATACCGGTGGAGACCTCTTGATGCATTTTGGCGGCGCCTATGAAGGAGCCGGAGCCATGTGGCTTCCTGCAGCTGTTGAAATCTCTTATGAAAATCTTTCCTTTTTTGAACCTTACGTGGATGACAGTTTCGTGCTGGAGTACCTGATTTATGTAACCAACCAGTATGGTCCGGCCAAGGTCAGTGTCTACGGAAAGGTGAAAGAGAAAGCATCTTCGCCCTAAACCTGGTTTATGAAACAAGCGGGTAAAATAGGTTCAGGAATTCTCATCATTTTGGTGTTGGTACATTTATGTCAATGTTCGCCATACGCCGGGAAAAGCACGCTTCATTTTTTCTTTGACGGGGTTCCGGAGACTGACAGCACTTCCATGGCTTCCTTGGAACGTAGCGGGATACCGGAAGATTCAACGCTTGTATCAGAAGACGAAATTGCTCTTTTGGATACAGAAGGCTCTTTACACTATCCTTTTGGAGAGGGGGAGTGCGCTTCCTGCCACAACGAGCATTCACTGGGGTCCATGATTGAACCTCAGCCCGCTCTCTGCTATATCTGTCATGAAGACCTGGCTGAGCAGTATAACTACCTGCATGGGCCGGTTGCAGGAGGCTATTGCAGTGCCTGTCACGATCCGCATAGATCCACGAACGAAAAGCTGTTGAGGTACAGCGGAGAGGAGCTGTGTTTTTATTGCCATAAGGCTGAAAGCGTCCGGAACAATGAAATGCACCAGGATCTGGAGGGCATGCTATGCACCGATTGTCACAATCCCCACGGGGGAGAGGATAAGTATATTTTTCAATAGTCAGCAAACAGCAATGTGAAGAGATTCAGGACCATATTTTTACTGGTATTTATTTTCAGCCCCTTTCTCTGTTTTTCGCAGGCGCAGCATTCATTGGGAATATGGCATCTCAGGAATATATCCGGAGAGTTGGACCTGGAGGGGCAGTACCGGCAACTGAAAAGCAGTTTTAATGAGGTTGATGAGGACCAGAGAAGTACTTACCTGTTAAGCGGACTCAAACTGAATACCAGCAGCTACCTCTGGGACAAGGATATACTGCTTATGGATCTGGGAGGGGCTTACAGTCCCGAGCTGAGGGACGAACAGTATATAACGGTTCCGGACAGATCGGAAGTGAGAAATTTATTGAAACTGGATCTGAAAACCATTCTCTTTAACAACAAACCGGTGACCCTCCAGGGATTCTATAATTATGACCAGAGCTATTACAACCGTGAACTGCTAACCAATGTAAAATCCAGCAACCAGCAATGGGGAGGAATTCTCTCACTCAATAATAAGATTCTTCCGCTTACCCTGACATACAGGAACCAGGAGTGGGACCAGGAGGAGATCCAGACCGGTCGCAAATTCAACATGGACCAGGAGAATATTGAAGCCAGGGCCAGCAAGTCATTCGGATCCAGGGATCGCAATGAATTCATCTTTTCACACCACAATTACCTCTATCGTTATGCCGAGCTACATGAGACAGCGAACCTGATTAATCGTGTGGCGCTGAATAACAGTTTCTTTCTTGATGCAGCCCGGAAGTACAATCTGAATTCACGGTTTAACTGGTACGATCAGGACGGAACCACCAGTTTCAGGCGGCTGGAACTTCTGGAGGGTATCTCCATGCAGCTGCCCCATCATCTGAGACTGATGGCAAATTTTAATCTGTATAATCTGGAGGATCCGGTGCAGACATGGGACCAGAAAAGAGCCAGGGCCTCCCTGCAGCATAAACTGTTCCAGAGCCTGACCTCCAAAGTCTACCTGGAATATACCCGGATCAAACTGGAAGCCACAGATCTTTACGAGGAGACGGATTTCAGGGCAGGGGTGGACCTGAAATACACCAAGAAGATTCCCACCGGATACCTGAACCTGGCCTACCGGTATTACAGGCATGAACATTCAACCGAGGGGGCTACAGGTATGCTGCAGGTAATCAATGAGGAGCAGGTACTCAGGGATGGTGAAGTGACCCTGCTTAACAAAGCCTACGTGGATTTTAACTCAGTTGTAGTGAAGGATGTGACGGGGGCCCTGATCTACCAACTGAACTTTGACTACATTCTTATTGACAGGGGCAGTTATATGGAAATTCAGCGGATACCCGGAGGCCTGATTCCCGATGGTGGAACCATTTTCATTGACTATAGCTATGAGCAACCGGGCAGCTATTCATATGGAGCAAACAACAATCATTTCAGCGTAAGCGTACTCCTGTTCAAAAGATTGATAGAGCTCTATTACAACTATTCGGCGCAGAACTATCCAAAAGTAAACCAGGGTGATTTGCTAACCCTGAACTACTACAACCAGCATATCTATGGAGTTCGTCTGGATGTGGGATTTGCCAGGGCCGGGATTGAAGCCGATCTCTACGACAGCAATATAATCCCTTACAGGATGAGAAGATATTATCTGGACGTAAACTGGAACTTCAGGTCTTCCTTACTGCTAACACTGAATGGGAATATACGCGATTACAGGATGATCGCCGATGAGGTGGACCAGTGGTATGCCAATCTTTCGGGGAAGGTGGTATACCGGATCGGACCAAGAATGAAGGTTAGTCTCGAAGCGGGATACCTGAATCAGCGGGGAGCAAACATCGATCTGGACCTGCTTACCTCAAGAGCTGAATTTCAGTCCACCTTTAACAAGTTGCAGCTCAGGTTTGGCCTTGAATTATACAGGCGATTGTATCAGGATAGTGAATTTGCCTTTAACGGAACGTATTTACGCATAACACGAAGGTTTTAAATCAATACTATGATCCCTTTCATTGTAGATTTTCTTATCATATTGACACTTGCAGTCAGCC
>JAYEOJ010000451.1:0-2444 GCA_034722835.1 Bacteroidota bacterium
ATATTCTTCAAATCGTAGAGAAAGAGGTCTGTGAAAGGCACAATTGCTTCGAACTGCTCCCAGCTGGCATAGCCTGAAGTATCCACGCAGGTGTGCAAACCATGTTTCTTACATGCCTCAAGCAGCTGCAGCAGATCCTCGGGCTGCAGCAGTGGTTCCCCACCTGAAAAAGTTACTCCTCCACCTGACTCCTCATAATAATGAACATCTCTAAGTACTTTCTCCACCAACTCATCCACCTTTACTTGTTCCCCGTACTTCCTTTTTCCCGCTACATTTTTTCCATTCACCTTCCTTGTGACATCGACAGTTACTGGTTTCATCTGCTGACTCTCCGGGTTATGGCACCATGCACAACGAAGGGGGCATCCCTTCAGAAAAACGGTGGTCCGGATCCCGGGACCGTCATGCACAGCAAAACGTTTGATATCAAAAATCGTCAACATAAAAAAAGATAAAAAGTAAAAAAGGCGGATGCCAGGGGAATTATTGGAAAAGGGTCCTAGTGGAATCAGGTTCCACCGGTCAATGATAGAACATCCAGCATTCGAAAAGTGCCTTTCCGAAAGTGTGATACAGATTGGTATATGCCAGTGATCCGTTCATATCTGCTGCAAGTTAAGGAATTATGTTTAAATCAGGTAAACAAAAGCCGTCTCATTTAAACATCTGAGACGGCCTTATCCTTACTGTGGCTGAATACTGCTACACCTCCTTCAACTTCCATTTCCCTCGTCGGAACACGGCCAGTGCGATCAGGGTGAGGGCCGTATCTGCAATCAGAATAGCATAACATACGCCATGGATATGCAGCCCCATCACCTTGGCAAACAGGAAGGCCAGGGGAATTTCCATCAACCAGAAGGCAATGAAATTGATCCAGATGGGAGTAGTCGTATCGCCGGCACCATTGATGGCATTTACCATGACCTGTCCCAGAGCATAGACAAAAAAACCAAAACTGATCACGCGCAGGCAGGTAACACCACTTTGCATGACCACCGGTTCAATCGCCGGATCAATAAAGAATCTGATAAAAGCATCCGGGATGGCGATGAAAATGATCGACACCAGGCCCAGGAATATCATATTGGCAATCCCAACCACCCAGGCCGAGCGCTCGGCTCTGTCGGGTTGCTTGGCTCCCAGATTCTGTCCCACCAGCGTGGCAGCTGCATTAGACAGTCCCCATGCCGGCAAAAGTGCAAACAGGAGAATACGTATGGCAATGGTATAGCCTGCTACCACTTCTTCACCCAGGCTGGTCACCACCCATACCAGGACGATCCAGGAGGAGGTGGCTATAATGTACTGCCCGATTGCTCCAAGCGATAGCCTCACCAGCTGAACCATCTCCTTAACCCGGATGACGATCTGGTTGGCTTTGACTTTTACCCTGTGATTTCCCTTTCCAAGCAAATAAAGCTGATAGAGTACAGCTATGCCCCTTCCGATATTGGTGGCTACAGCGGCACCTTTTACTCCCAGTTCCGGAAAGGGTCCGATTCCAAAGATCAACAGGGGATCCAGGATGATATTCAGGATGTTGGCAAACCAGAGCACCCGCATGGAAATGGCGGCATCGCCACTGCTTCTGAAAACTGCATTGATAATGAAGAGAAGCATGATCACCATGTTCCCTCCCAGCATGATGGCCGGGTACATATAGCCCATCTGAACAGTCTCTTCCGAGGCTCCCATAATACGAAGCAGGTCCTTTGAGAAAAAGATCCCTACAGCTGAGAAAGCCAGGGAGACTACTATCCCCGTAATAATTGCCTGAACTGCTGCTACAGATGCTTCCTCCGGGCGTTTCTCCCCGATTCGTCTGGCCACCAGCGCCGTGGTCCCCACGCTGAGTCCGATCCCGATGGCATAGATAATGGTCATCAGGGATTCCGTGATCCCCACGGTGGCAACAGCCTCTGCTCCAAGACGGGAGACAAAGAAGATATCCACCAGGGCAAATACCGATTCCATGATCATTTCCAGAACCATAGGGATGCTGAGCAGCAAAATGGCCTTGCTCAGGGGTATCTTGGTGAAATCGCGTTCCGATCCTGCTAAAGATTCACGCAGATCGCGAAAAAATTCACGAAAAAATGCTCTCGAAAAAAGTGTTTTGAAAATGATTTGTAACATGGATTGAGAATTACTGGTTGGAAATTGAGATAGCTGTAACGGGCCCGCTTATGAGAAGAGCGGGTTAAGTGTTACCGTAATATTTCCAATAATCCTCATGTTTTCCTCAGAATTAGATTCAAAAGTATGCCATTTCGGCAAGTAATCAAAATCTAATAACAAATTTAATATCCTGTATCCCTATATTCATCCCGATACCAGATTTTCAGTGCTCCTGCAACATTCTTTGCTACGATCTTCCTCCCCTTCTCGGCATAATGTTCAGTGGTCCAATTCTGATCGATAAATTGCTCATCTTCAAC
>JAYEOJ010000452.1:0-2436 GCA_034722835.1 Bacteroidota bacterium
TGGAATGAAGATGCATTCCAAAAATCACAAAAACATCAGGCGGGTTGTTTTTTTTGAGGGAATGTATCACATTACATGCAATACTTCCTGAAAAATACCAGCCGGCATGGGGCACGATTCCGCCCACCGGATTTTCAATTGACGAAGATTTTATCTCTTCTGAAAGAAAACTGTTTATTTCCCTTTCGCATTCCTCGGCATTACCGGGATACCAGCTTCCGGCAAAGTCGGCTTTTCTAATAATCATCTTGTTACCCCCTTAGGGTTCGCTCAAAAATCAATCCTTTATCCAAGCGTACCCGTTCACGCTCATTTGGCAAAAAGGTTGCACAATTTCTGTCCTGTAAGCGTTCACAGGTGCTGCATATGTGCGTGATCAGGGCGATCAGCTATAGTCTGCTTTGCTGGTTGCCCTGATCGCGTGCAGATGCGGTGCCTGTGAACGCTTACATCCATGCTGATGAGGCTGTCACAAGAATTACACAATTCTCCTCGCCTGTATTCAAAAGCGAATGTCTTGAACCTGTGGGGATCCAGGTGGCATCGCCTGGAACAACCTGTCTTTTTTCATCGTCCACCTGCATTTCGCCTGATCCGCTCAGGATGAAATATATCTCTTCCATAGGATCAATATGTTCCTCGATTTTCCTGCCTGGCTCAAGGGTTGCGATGGCAAGGAAACCGATTTCTTTAAGGGTGCGACGGTCTAATATCATCTGTGCAACCGCTCCGCCATGGGCAATGTAAGTGGTTTCCATGACTTCCTTATCTTTTAAATTTCTAACAATCATTTGTCATTCCTTTGAGTGAACTATTACCACGAAGGTCTCTCTTTTTAATTACTGCTCTTAAAGAGCCCCATTTTTCGGATTTTGTTTTGAAAAATGCGTAGTCCTTTAAATGGAATTTACAGTTTTAGATAAGACCAACTGCTTTAACTGCCCGCTCTATTTGCTCCAGGCGTGCCTCCAGGCTGCCGGTATATCCGACTGCTATACGTAGCAGACCTGGTGAAAGCCCCATTTTTAACTGGTCTTCAGGTGGAATCTCCGAAGAAGTGGATGAACCGGAACAGGATATCAGCGTGTCAAAATAACCTAAAGATACGGCGATGTAACCGAATCGTTCCTTGTTTTGTAATATAGACATTAATTCTTCAGCCTTTGACCTGGTCTTGCAATCAATTGTAAGTATTCCTCCATAACCATAACTTTTATTTATCAGCGATTCTAACAGCTTATGCTGGGGATGGGAAGGCAGTCCAGGATATGTTACCGGAGCACCAATTTCTTCAAGATGGCCGGCTATTGCCATGGCTCGTAAGCTATGCTCTCTCATGCGGATCGCCAGATGAGGCAAGCGCTGGATAAGATCAAAGGCAAGTCGCGGATCCAGGGTCGGGCCTAAAAGCATGATTCGACCTGTGTGAAGGTCCATGAGTTTATATATAAAATCCTTGTCGGCACAGATTGCACCTGCGATGAGGTCACTGGCACCGTTTATGAATTTAGTCATTGAATGTACTACGATATCGGCTCCCAGTTGAATAGGAGATATAACCATCGGTGTAAAGGTATTATCAACTACCAGCTTGATACCGCGCTTGTTTGCCAATTTTGATAATGCAGGGATATCAGCGACATTAAGTGTCGGATTGCCGACCGCCTCAGTATAAAGTACACGTGTTTTTTCAGTGATAGATGCTTCAAATGCAGCAGTATCCGTTGGATCAACAAAAGTAGTAGTGATACCCATCTCGGGGAAGAGTTCTTCCAGCAAAGCATGTGTTCCGCCATAGATGGTGTTACTGGATACAATATGGTCTCCATGCTTACAGAGTTGCAGCAAGGCACAGGAGATTGCAGACATGCCGCTTGCAGTGCAGACGGCTGCCTCACTGCCTTCCATAGCACTAAGAGAACGTGACAGTGTGTTCACTGTCGGATTAAAATGACGGCTGTATAGAAAACATCCGCCCTTATCAGGACCTCTGATTCCATCAAAGATCTCCGGCATAGTACCGGGTTCCATAACCGTAAAAGTCGCGGATCGGGATATAGATGGTGTAACACCACCGTGTTCGCCGAATTCTCTGCGCACTTCCCATAAAGCCTGTTCCGGATTATAATTTTTCATTTTTTGCTCCCAGGTATTAAAATATTAATAAGTAAATGTATTTAAAAAGTATCTGTTTTGGCAGACAAAATTTGCAAGCCAGCCGTTTCGAAGTCTGCGCTTATCTGCAAAGGTCTCATCATGTTTTTCAGTTAATTTGCAGTACAGAGCTGCGAGTCATCCCTGAGCCGACGGAATCGTTAAGGATAATCTTTGCGTGCCGCAGATTATCAAGGTTTCGGTTTACAGGCAAACCATGGATGGTATCTTCTTTTAATGCTCCGCGCTGAAGATCATATGGGAGCCTTTGTATGCAAACAA
>JAYEOJ010000453.1:0-9963 GCA_034722835.1 Bacteroidota bacterium
AAGGTTCTCTGAAGCACTGTCAGAACCAGCTGAAAAAAACTCCCGAGCAGCATATTGCCGATATAAAAGAAGTGCTCAGGCTGGCCAGAGAGATGGGTATCCGGATGAATATCTATTTCGAGGACTGGTCCAATGGCATGCGTAACTCACCCGATTATATGTACCAGATGCTGGATGCCCTGAAAGATGAAAGCATCGAACGGTTCATGCTTCCCGATACCCTGGGCATCCTGAACCAGCAGGAGACCTACGATTTTTGCCTGGATATTGTAAATCGCTATCCGGAGCTGAATTTTGACTTTCATGCACATAACGACTACGACCTGGCTACGGCCAATGTATTCTCGGCCGTAAAAGCAGGAATAACGGGCATACACACCACCCTGAACGGACTGGGAGAACGGGCCGGGAATGTTCCGCTTTCCAGTGTTATTGGCGTGGTTAAGGATCATTTCAAATATGAGATGAATGTGAAAGAGGACCACCTCTACCATGCCAGTAAGATGCTGGAATCTTTCTCAGGTGTAAGGATCCCTTCTAACAAACCCCTGATCGGTGAGAGTGTATTTACCCAGACCAGCGGGATCCATGCCGACGGGGATCAGAAGGATGATCTTTATTTCAATGACCTGCTTCCCGAAAGATTTGGAAGAAAAAGGAGCTACGCCCTGGGGAAAATGTCAGGAAAGGCCAGCATCCTGAAAAACCTGGAAGAGTTGGGTATTGAACTGAGTAAGGAAGATGCCAGACTGGTTACGGAACGAGTCATAGATCTGGGAGACAGGAAGGAGATAATCACCAAAGAGGACCTCCCCTACATTATCTCCGACGTGCTGCGAAGCAAACGGGTAGAGGAACGGATCAAGATCCGGAACTTCCAGCTTTCGGTGGCACGTGGACTCCGGTCGGTGGCAACCGTAGCCATTGAGATTGATTGCCAGGTCTACGAAGAAACCGCTTCGGGCGACGGACAGTATGATGCCTTTATGAAGGCCCTCTGGAAGATCTATGACAAATTGGAAAGGAAGCACCCGGTGCTTACCGACTATGTGGTCAGCATCCCCCCCGGGGGAAAGACCGATGCTCTTGTGCAGTGCATGATCACCTGGAACTATGAAGGAAATCTTATTAAAACACGTGCACTGGATCCGGACCAGACAGTTGCGGCCATCAAATGCACCACCAGAATGCTAAATATCATAGAAACAAAAAAATAGATGAATTTTAACATTGCAGTATTGCCGGGGGACGGCATAGGTCCCGAGATCGTAGAACAGGCCATAAAAGTGCTGAATGCAGTCGGGAACAAATTCAATCACTCCTTTAACTATACAGAAGCTCTTGTTGGAGCTACTGCCATCAACCAGGTGGGTGATCCCTTTCCCGAGGAGACCTATATGCTCTGCATGAACTCTGATGCAGTTTTGTTCGGTGCCATAGGCGATCCAAAATATGACAATGACCCCAAGGCGAAAATAAGGCCGGAGCAGGGACTTCTGGCCATGCGGAAAAAACTGGGTCTCTATGCAAATATTCGCCCGGTCACCACCTTCCCTTCCCTGATTCACAAGAGTCCGCTGCGCAAGGACCTGGTGGAAGGTGCCGATTTTGTGGTCATCCGGGAACTTACCGGTGGTATTTATTTTGGTGACAAGGGACGGTCCGAGGACCTGAACACGGCCTTTGATAACTGTGTGTATACCAGGCCGGAGATTGAACGCATCCTGGAACTGGGATTCGAATATGCTTCCAAAAGAAATAAGCGGCTCACCGTGGTTGACAAGGCCAATGTCCTGGCCACTTCACGGCTATGGAGAGAAACCGCGCAGGACATGACTCCCTCGCACCCGGAAATAGAGGTGGACTATATGTTTGTGGATAATGCAGCCATGCAGATCATCCAGTGGCCAAAGAAATTTGATGTGATGGTCACCGAAAACATGTTTGGCGATATCCTGTCCGACGAGGCCAGCGTGATTACCGGATCGCTGGGATTGCTCCCCTCGGCTTCGGTAGGAATCCACACTTCGGTATTTGAGCCTATTCATGGCTCCTACCCCCAGGCTGCAGGCAAGGATATTGCCAATCCGCTGGCTACGGTACTTTCAGCGGCCATGCTGCTGGAGCTGGCACTTGACCTGACGGAAGAGGCAATGGCCATCAGGAATGTGGTGGATCTCTCCATGAGCGAAGGAGTGGTTACAGAGGATATTTCCGAGGGCAAAGCCTATCTTACCTCAGAAGTGGGTGACTGGCTTGCAGCCAATCTTTAAGACTTGTCAGGCCCGTTTGGGAGGATTGACCTTGCGCTCCAGGAACCATACATTGATTCCGGCCTCGGTATCATCCCATTTGTGGTACTCCTCAAATCCCACATAGCGGTACAGCTTACGGACTTTTTCAACAGTGGTCTCAATGAGTATAGGAAGCTGTAGTTTTTCCGAAAGACCGAAGAGGTGATCCCGGATATCCGCCAGTCCCTTCAGGCTTTTATTATTGGGAACACTGCCAAGCACCCACACATAAATATAATCCTCGTAGTCGGGTCGAAGGCTCGCAATATATTTCTCCCGCTTTAAAGTGGGAAATAACTGAGAGAACCTGATGGCCTGCATAAACATTTTCCCGTAACGGAGATAATCTATGAAGCCTCTTTTATACTGACTTTTCTTGTAGTAAAAGAGTACGGTAGTCTTGTCTTTTGATAGATAGATGCCATCGAATTTCTCGACCAGCTCATAGGCATATTCTGTCATTAAGCGTACGCTTCTGGAAGGATTCCTCTTCTTCATCATCGCCACAGCACGGGGATTCTGTTCGAAGGCTCTGGATACGATAGATATGATTATCTCCCGGTCGGTCTGATTCATTTAAAAAGGGTACTATGATTATTCAGATTCCAATAATGATACTAATTTGTGGAAAATTTCTGTATTCTCATATACCCCGGTGAAGTTTTCTGCACCCGGACCATAGGCAAAGACGGGAACAAGGGCAGCCGAATGGTTGGTCGTGGCAAAGGTGGGTTCTATCACTGAATAATCTGCACCATTGTAATTGTCTCCTGCAGCCCCAAGCGAAAATCCACCTGTTTCGTGATCGGCGGTCACAATAACCAGGGTTTCCCCGTCCTTCTCGGCATAATCAAGAACTTCGTTTATGGTTCTTTCAAAATCATTGACCTCAGCGATCATGTAATCCTTCTCATTGCCATGCCCTGCCCAGTCAATCTGGGAGCCTTCGACCATTAAAAAATACCCGGCTTCCCCGGTGGAGAGGAAATCCACTGCAATGGAAGTCGCTTTGGGAAGAAAATCTCCCCGGCCCTTTTCCATGGCCGGCATGTGCTCCAGGCCCAGCAGAAATCCGAACCTTTCCCCTGATTCCGGCTTCCTTATCTTTTTAAGTTTCGCCCAGTTCACCTCAATTCCATAATCCTCAAAGGGATATACACCCATAGAATCCCTGAAATACCTGGAGCCACCACCTGCAAAAAAATCGATATCCGATTTAAGCAGATCCATAGCAATCTCAGGGTACATATACCTTTCAGGCTGGTGTGCATAAAATCCTGCGGGTGTCGCATCAACCACATGTGAAGTAGCAATGACCCCGGTCATATATCCCTTTTTCGAAAGAAGCTCCACAATATTCTCCCGGATCACCGTATCCAGATCCACGCCAATGGCCAGGTTGTAGGTCTTATAACCGGTCGCCAGGGCTGTGGCTGCGGCAGACGACTGGGTAACCACTTCCGCCCCGGAGGAAGTTCTGCAAAGCCCTATATACCTGAAACGGCTGAATGCCGGCTCCCGGTCCTGATCCTTCTCGTCCATGAAGTAATAGGCTGCACTGAGTTGAGAAAGCCCCATGCCATCCCCGATCATCAGGATCACGTTTTTTGGTCCTCCCGTCTTTTCCGGCTCTGCCTGACCATATGCAGCAGCAGATGAAACAAGTATCATGAATATAACTGCCAGACCTGCAATTGTATATCTCATTTTTCTTAGCATAATCATACTATAACTTTACGCAATAACCACACCAAAATTAAATTGTTCCCCGGCGATTGAGCTTAAAGGCAGGTAGAGCTGATGTTCCTTCCCAGAAAATACTTTTGTCCCGACTCCCTGAAATAACCATCAATGTATTTCATCAAGTTCTTTTTTTCGCCCTCCTCCAGGTATTCGAAGTTCATGATCAGGTCCCTGATCTCGTCCTGATAGGAATCCATCCATTCTATGGTTTTCGCATAAACCGCATCACTTCTGCAGGCTCCGAGAAAGTAACGTTCCGTGACGGATTCGATTCCCAGGGGTTCTCCCGGTATGGCATATTCGGCATTCACCAGCCCGCAGTAATCAAAATCATAGGGAACGGGGATAAATCCGGTGGGCCCGTACTCTTTGGGAGTCAGGATCTTCAGGTTGTGCCGGCCGGTTACTGAAAAATCGCTTTGCCCCACCATATAGCTGAAGAAAGCCACCCTGTCCATCCACTCCTTGTTTACTGTCCTGAGGGAAAGTTTATCATTTTTAATACTCATACAATTGTTCCGCTCAACCATCATGGCCTCCGGCTCAATGATAAAAGCCCAGTCTTCCCTCTCTTTATTTTTCCGGCCTGTATCAATGATTTTGAGCCTGACCAGACGGGTATTGAAACTATAGGGGGAGAGTAGATTCCAGATCTGGTACACCAGGTATTCCTTTAGAACATAATTTTTGTACATATTGCTACCCTTGCACCTGGTAACAACCTTCATCTTGATTACATCAGACAGATCCTCAGCTTCTATTCCGGCATGCCGGATATTCACCCAGAACATAGGTGCAAAACAAATTTTCTTCCTTATCTCTCCCCGGGCCCTGACCCGGACCTCATGTTTTACCTTAAAACTATCGTTTACATGACAGGTCATCTCTGCCGGAAGATATGTTTCTTTATACTTTGTTTTCTGTAATTCCTTCACACTGAATTTCAGGGTCATATTCAGGGGCTCCTTGATTTCAAAGAGATCCTCGTATACGGCGGCCGTATCCTCAAAGGTCGGAACATGATCATCCTGTCCTGCCAGCGGAATGGTGACAGTACATGCTGCAATGCTTAAGATGATAAGTCTGTACATAAAATGAACTATTTACATATAACCAGGCGCACCTGGAAATGTTTCCCTCCTCAGACCAATTGTAAATAAAAATACAAAATAGTCAAAGAATGACAATCCGTAAACTTTCTTAATTTAGTGATTCCAAATCTATTCATTACTTAATCGAAACTCATGAAGAAAATATTTGCTATAGTTCTCTTTTCCGGCCTGATCCTGAATGTCCATGGCCAGAAACCCGAAGAAACAGAAGACTGGTCCAGCTTACCTGAAGTTGTAACTCCCGGCAAAGGCACCCTGCCACCCTCGGATGCCACTGTCCTTTACGGGGGAGCAGAGGACCTGGATAAATGGGAGAGTGAACGTGAAGGCCCCGCAAAATGGGAAGCCGGCGAGGAGCTTACCGTAGTTGCCCGAACAGGTGGTATCAAAACAAAGCAAAGTTTTGGAGACATGCAATTACATATTGAGTGGCGTTCCCCGGCAGAGGTAAAAGGAAATGGACAGGGCCGCGGTAACAGTGGCATATTCCTGATGGGAAAATACGAAGTGCAAGTCCTGGACTCATACGACAATGAAACCTACTACAATGGCCAGGCTGGCAGCATTTACAAACAAACCATTCCGCTGGTCAATGCCTGTCTGCCTCCGGGAAAATGGCAGACTTACGATATCATCTTTAAGGCCCCGGTCTTCAAAGAGGATGGTTCAAAACTTTCATCTGCCCATGTAAGCGTGATCCATAACGGGGTATTGATACAGAATCATGTGGAGATCCTGGGAACAACCGAGTATATCGGTCCACCCAAAAATGATGCACACCCGGCCAGGCTGCCGCTCTCTCTGCAGGATCATGGAAATCCGGTCTCCTATCGCAATATCTGGGTCCGCGAACTCTAAACCATCTCCTTCGCCACAACTATTAACTATAAAATAATAACCATTAACCTTTTACCCATGCCACGTCCAGTTACCCTGTTTACCGGCCAGTGGGCCGACCTTCCCCTGGAAACTCTTTGTGAAAAAGCCAAATACTTTGGTTATGACGGATTGGAGCTTGCCTGCTGGGGGGACCACTTTGAAGTCGACAAAGCCGACGAGCATTACTGCAATGAAAAGCTGGCCCTTCTTGGCAAATACGGATTGAAGGTCTTTGCCATCTCCACCCACCTGGTGGGACAGGCTGTATCGGACCGGATCGATGAGCGCCACAAGAGCATTCTGCCCGACTATGTCTGGGGCAATGGCGATCCCGATGGGGTAAACAAACGTGCTGCCGAGGAGGTTATCAAAACGGGAGAAGCAGCAGCCCGGATGGGCCTGAAGGTGGTGAATGGTTTTACCGGCAGTCCCATCTGGCACATGCTTTATGGCTTCCCTCCCACTCCGGCCTCCCTGATTGATGAAGGATTTGAAAAATTCGCAGCCCAGTGGAAACCGATTCTGGATGCCTGCCAGGAGCTTGGGGTGAAATATGCCCTGGAGGTGCACCCCACCGAAATTGCCTTTGATATTGCCTCTGCGCGGAAAGCACTGGAGGCTCTGAATCACCACCCTGCCTTTGGATTTAATTACGATCCCTCTCACATGGGTTACCAGGGGGTTGATTATGTGAAGTTTATAAACACCTTCAGTGATCGCATATTCCATGTGCATATGAAAGATGTATACTGGTCAGAAGTGCCTGTTGAAGCAGGTGTTTTCGGGGGACATACCGAATTTGGTGCTCAGGGCAGATACTGGGACTTCAGATCCCTGGGGCATGGGGATATTAATTTTGAGGAGATCATCAGGGCGCTTAACCACATTGGGTATATGGGACCCTTATCCGTTGAGTGGGAAGACAGTGGAATGGACCGGGAGCATGGTGCCAACGAATCCGAAGATTTTGTAAGAGAAGTGGATTTCCCGCCATCCTCCATTGATTTTGACGCTGCTTTTGAAGAATAAATTACTCATAGTTCCCTTTTTGCCATTTTCCTGGTTAAGCCTGTGTGGTCGCAGGAGCCCGGATCATGGACCCATTTTCGCGGATCGGACCTGAACGGAATCTCTAATGAAAAGGGATTTCCTTCCAGCTGGAGCGACTCTATGAACATCGCCTGGAAGGTCCAGGAGTCGGGGCAGGGATGGTCCTCCCTGGTTGTTTTAGGTAAGCAGGTGGTATACCACTGCCAGACGGGAAAGCAGGGAAATGCGGGCCATATGTGTGGATCTTGAAACCGGGAACAAATTACACGACCTTCTTATCTTCCAACCCGAAAAGCTCTTCCGGATACATGCCGTAAACAGTTATGCAACCCCCACTCCAGCCATCGAAGCAGGATATATATACCTCCATTTTGGCCGCTACGGCACTGCCTGTCTGAACAGTACCACCGGCGAAACCATATGGAAGCGAAACGACCTGCAATGCGAACACATACAGGGGCCCGGCTCCTCCCTGTTCCTGTACAAGGATAAACTGATTGTCCACCTGGAGGGTACGGATGTGCAGCATATCCTGGCCCTGGATAAAAAAAGCGGACTTACGCTGTGGACCGCCATACGTCCCCTGGATATTTATGAACAGATGGCCGATATCGGGAAGAAGGCCTTTGTCACCCCCATTGTAGTAAATGTGAAAGGGCGCGACCTCTTAATCAGCAATGGCGCCATTCTGATGCGTACCAGTGATTACCTGTATAAAATAGTAGCTGACTGATTATAATCCCATAAACTGCATTCCCGCACCGGCAAGCAGAATGACAAGTCCGGCAAATAAATGCAGCTGGTGCTCCCTGCCTTTGAACCTGACCAGGGAGAGTCCCTGGTAACCCAGGAAGACCACCAGCATCATGGTCCCAACGGTAGCAATGCCAAAAACAAGCGCCACCAGGAACACGCCCATGCCACTCTGATTGGCTGCCGGGTAGATCAGCATGGGGATCAATACCTCACAGGGCCCGAATACAAAGATCAGGAACAGGATCCAGGGAGTTAGCCTGCCGGTATTGTCCTCTTCAATCTCTTTGACATCAAGGTGCAGATGCTCATGCCGGATGGATTTCGGACGAAGAAAGGCAGGCACATGCATATGGGCTCCTTTTTTCACGTATTTATAAATTCCATAGCCTGTATAGAGCAGTCCGAAGGCAATCAGCATCCAGCCCACCAGGCTCCCACGGCTGGCCTCAAAGGCTTCCAGTTTACTCAGACTAATGCCCATGGCAATACCGATCATTCCTAGTATCACGGAGCCAGTCACATGACCCACCCCCGAAATAAAGGTGATCCAGAGCGTACGGGTGCGGGTCCATTTTCGGGCCTTGCTCAGTACTATAAAAGGAAGATAGTGGTCGGGGCCCAGGAGGGTGTGTATGATCCCCAGGCTAGCAGCCGACATTAACAGTACCATCATTTCACTCATATCCAATGATTGTTTTACTTATTTATCAGGTGAGCCTGGCAGGCCGCACCAAATCCATTATCTATATTGACCACACTTACCCCTGCTGCACAACTGTTCAGCATGGCTAACAGTGCTGATACTCCTCCAAAGTTGGCACCGTACCCTGCACTGCATGGCACTCCGATCACCGGCCTGTCCACCAGTCCCCCGACCACACTTGCCAGGGCACCTTCCATCCCGGCAACCACAATCACCACGGATGCTTCCCGGATCAGATCCATCCGGTTAAACAGCCTGTGGATGCCGGCCACTCCCACATCATAGATGCGTTCCACCCGGCTCCCCAGGAACTCTGCCGTTATGGCGGCTTCCTCTGAAACAGGAATATCCGAAGTGCCTGCGGATACCACCGCAATGTATTTATCTGAAAAGGATGGTTTCTCCTTTTGGTGTACAATTGCCCTGGCCAGCTCATGATAAATGGCTCCGGGCACCTGCTCCAGGATGGCTTCAAACATTTCCCGAGTGGCCCTTGTGGCCAGAATAGGTATGCCTTTGGCATGAAGTCGTCCGGCTATATCAGCCAGCTGCTGGGGGGTTTTCCCTTCAGAATAGATTACTTCGGGGATGCCGGTCCGCTGTTGCCTGTCCGTATCCAGGGTTGCAAAACCCATCTCTTCAAGGCCAGGCGATAACAGTCTCGCTGCGATCTCCTCCTGTTTCAGTTCCCCCTGGCTGTATTGCTCCAGCAGCCTGATTATTTCCGCTTTATTCATTATAATTTCTTAGTTACTTCTTTAGAAATCTCCTCCAGGGTGACTCCATGATCCCTTGCCAGTTTGCGACATTGTTCAAATTCCGGTTTTTCGTTGACTACCTGGCCGTTCCAGTAAGAGCGTTTAAGCTCCACATCTCCATATTTTGTATGTACCACCAGAATTTCCCTGCGCAGCATGCTTTTTTTCACAATTTGCTCCCTTAAGCCAATGCTTGAAGTCTCTGTAAAGAGAATCTCCTTCATTCGCTCTACGGTATCCCGGTTACACAGGACACTCAGCATATGACCGGGCCTTGATTTCTTCATAACCACAGGGCTTATAAATACCTCTGCAGCCCCTGAAGAAAATAAAAGGTCCATCACATGGGTATAGCGCTCCGGACTCATATCATCCAGGTTGCATTCCAGCATCAGGGCCTCCTCCACCAGTACATCTTTGCCATGACCTTCATCAGCTTCAGCCAGGTAGACACGCAGTACATTGGGGATCTCCCCGTCTCGCTGTCCGATCCCGTATCCTGTCTTTGCGATGCTCAGTTCCATCCTTTCGCTGAAACAATCCACGGTGGCTGCAAGAATCGCTGCCCCGGTGGGGGTGGTCGCCTCATACTCCACAAGTCCCAGTTTTACCGGAATTGCTTCCACAATTTCTGCCGTAGCCGGGGCTGGTACGGGCATCAGGCCATG
>JAYEOJ010000454.1:0-2432 GCA_034722835.1 Bacteroidota bacterium
TACGCATTTTATGTCGAAATTCAACCTTTAATTTATAAGCGATCGAAAATCAAATGGTGTCTCCCGACGAAAGCGGTACATATCAAGACAATGACAAAAAATGGGAATCCCTTCTGAGGATTTCTGAAGAAGCCCATACGGCCATAAATATTGAAGAATTTGTCGCAACCATACATGGCATACTGGCCGATCTGGTCATGGCCAGGAATTTTTTCATTGGACTGTATGACGAAAACTCCAACAAGTATTTCTTTCCCTACTTCGAAGATGAAACGGATAGCATTGAAACCGCCGGAGTAAGTTCTGCCTACGACGAATCGCTGGAGACAACCCTGTATGATTTGTCCGGAACGCTTACCGACTATGTACGAAGAACAGGCAAACCTATCCGGTTTCCCAATGAAACCATCAACAACCTCTATGAATCGGGCGAAATAACGCTCTTCGGCAGCCAGTCAAATTCCTGGCTGGGCGTCCCCCTGAAACTTTCAGGAAATACAGTTGGCGTGATGGCTGTTCAGGACTATGATAGTGCAGATGCCTATTCAGAGAAAGATGAAGAATTGATGGTATTTGTTTCCGATCATATTGCCAGGGCCATAGAAAATGTCAGAACGGAAGAGAAGATCAGAAAACAGCATCAGCTGGTTCTAGAACAAAAGCAAGCGATCACCGACAGCATCAGTTATTCCAGGAGGATCCAGAAGGCCGTTCTTCCTTCTCCGCCATACATCGCAAATATCCTTTCCAGCTATTTCACCATATATAAGCCTAAAGATATCATAGGCGGAGACTTTTACTGGGTAAGAGAGATAAAAGGCAAAAACGTGGTCATTGTCGCAGATTGTACCGGACATGGGGTTCCGGGAGCACTGATGAGCATGCTGGGTGTCACGCTGCTTAATGAGCAATTCAGGACCTTCGGGATCAGGCAGCCGGGTGTGATCCTGGGGCATTTAAGAAACAAAGTGAAAGAAATTCTCGCCCAGGAAGGATCCGTAAACGATCAAAAGGACGGGATGGATATGGCCATAGCCATCATTGATCCGGAGAACAATGAACTTCAGTTTGGGGGTGCAAACATCCCCCTGTTCCTGATCAGGAAGAAAAGCCAGGAAGGGATCGTAGAAAATAATCTGGTATTATCATTGGAGAATGACGATTACGAATTATACAGACTAAGGGCAGACAAGCAGCCCATAGGTGTGCACTGGGAAGAAGAAGATTTTTCCACCCAGGTGATCAGGCTGCAGGACCGGGACTCCCTGTATATGTTTACCGACGGTATTGCAGATCAATATGGAGGAAAGAACCGTAAAAAGTACAAATCCCGAAGATTAAAGAAACTCCTCCTGAGTATTCAGGCAGAATCCATGGAAGATCAGGGGATGTTGATCAAAGCCGCTTTTGAAAGCTGGCGGGGAACCAACGAACAGATCGATGACGTTTGTATGCTTGGCGTAAAGTATTAAAACTAAAGCTCCCAGCCTGTCCTGTATTCCCGTGTTTGGCGATTAAAGGTCTACTACTACAACATCATCCAACGAGAAATGGATGTAGGTAAAGCATTCCGGCACATGAGAATCCCAGACGCCATGTGGACTCCAGGCCCAGCCCCCGGGATCCTCACTGGGTGGGGCCTGCTTGTACTGATTAAAGCGTGAAAAATCCATGCGCCAGACATCATGATCCTGAGGTGGAACAGTCCTTTGATCCCCCATGGACAACAATGCCATCCCTTCCCAGGGAAGAGCCAGTTCTACGGTCCAGCCCCGGTCCCGGTCACTGGAATCATTGATGGTGCCATCCAGGTATACCGCAGTTTGCAGACCCGGGAAGTCCCACTTAAAAAACCCTGTTCTGGGGCCCCGGGGATGATTTTTATAGCCTACTCCATGAAATGGCTTGCTTCCGGGCTCACCGACACCTATTCCTGCAATCGTATCATAACTCCCGGCCTTATAGGCTTCATCCCAGAAGAAAAGCACTTCGTAAATGGTTCCGAAAGAATTGATCTCAAATTCGTAGTACCCGTCAGACCCGGCTATGAACAGCTCCACATCATTGTTTTGATAAATGGGAGCATCCCGCTCAAGTAAAGTAGCCTGAAGATCCGGTTCTTCTATCCAGTAAGCAACATACAGATATTCATCATCCCACAACACAGCTGCTCTGGTATCGTGGATGGTTTCCTTTCCGAAAATCAGATCCCTGAACCTGGGTGAACGAGGGGCGTTCTGCCAGACAAACTCATCCAGGCATCCGTCTATTTGAGGCTTCGAAGCAGTTCTGTAAGCAATATAGTGTGGAATATCCTGCTCCACGCAAGGTGGGTGGTTAAGGGTGTCGCCCTGGGCGAAAGTAAGAGCCCCGGGAGTTTGAGTAAACAGAAGGAACACAGCCAGAATGCATACATAATTCTTCATAAGGTT
>JAYEOJ010000455.1:0-2431 GCA_034722835.1 Bacteroidota bacterium
AATTGGAGCGCCTCACGGGTAGAGATGGTCCGGATGTGGTGGTGGAAGCGGCAGGAAACCCGCTCACCTACCGGGCAGCTGTGGATGAAGTGGCCTTTACAGGAAGGGTGGTTTGCATTGGCTATGCCGGAAGTGAAGTCAGTTTTGCCACCAAGTTGTTTGTGCAGAAAGAGATCGATATTATGGGATCGCGCAATGCCACCCCTGATGATTTCAGGGAAGTGATTTTCTATCTGGAGAAGGGGACCTTTCCCCTGGACCGGATGATTACTGAAAAGGTCAAACCTGAAGATGCATCCCGGAGCGTAAAGCAATGGGCCGCTGATCCTGGGAAAGTGATGAAAATTTTAGTAGATTTTAACCCTTAAACAAAATAAGATGAAGAAGTATGCGAGTCTATTATTGATTGCACTTCTTGCAGCATGTGCAGGTCCAAGCAAACCTGAAGCGACCGAAGCGGAGACCTATTCAGCCGATTGGGAGTCTCTCTCAAATCATGATGCCTCTCCGGAATGGTTCCGGGATGCCAAGCTGGGCATCTATTTTCACTGGGGAGTCTATTCGGTACCGGCTTACGGAAGCGAATGGTATCCCCGTTTCATGCATCTGGAGGGCCACGATATTTATGAGCATCATATGGAGACCTATGGACCTCCTTCGGAATTTGGCTACCATGATTTTGTACCCATGTTCAAAGCAGAACACTTTGATGCAGCAGAGTGGGCCGACCTGTTTCAGAAGGCAGGTGCACGATTTGCCGGTCCGGTGGCCGAGCACCACGACGGATTTGCCATGTGGGACAGCAAAGCCACCCCCTGGAATGTGGCTAACATGGGTCCGGAAAAAGACATTACCGGACTGCTGGCTGCCGAATTGAAAAAGAGGGATATGAAGCTGATCACCACCTTTCACCATTCCAAGCAGCTTCAGCGATACGACAGCATTGCCACGGAAGGACATGAACCCTATCAATGGAGCCATTTTCCCTGGAACATTGAAATGCCCACTTCTTCAGATGATCCAAAACTACAGAAGCTCTATGGGAACATGCCCGAGGATCAGTGGTTGGAGGAGATCTGGTTCGGGAAGCTGAAGGAGGTGATCGACCAGTATGAACCAGACATCATCTGGTTTGACTATGTGCTGGATAAGATCCCGGAGGAATACCGGCAGAAGTTTAGCGCCTATTACCTGAATGAGGCAGCTAAATGGGATAAAGAGGTGGTGATTGTGAGAAAGCAGGACGATCTGCCTCTCAACTATACGGTGGACGACCTGGAGAAATCCCGGAAAAATGTGATCGGGGAGGAGCCCTGGATGACCGATGAGACCATCAGCAAAGGCAGCTGGTGCTATACCGAAGACCTGGATATCAAAACATCAGCTGATGTATTGCATGTGCTTATTGATATTGTAAGTAAGAATGGGGTCTTGCTCCTGAATGTCTCACCCATGGCCGACGGAAGTATTCCGGAAAACCAGAAGCAGGTGCTGTTGGACATGGGGGACTGGCTGGATGCTTACGGGGAGGCAATCTACTGCACCCGTCCCTGGTATACCTTTGGTGAGGGACCCACCAAGGAGCCGGAGGGCCATTTCAAGCATCACCAGGAGTTCCTCAAAATCAAGTATTCATGGAAAGATGTACGTTATTCCACCAAGGGAGATACGATTTATGCCACCCTGCTGGGATGGCCAGGAGCAGGGGAGGAGATCCTGCTGACCGCCTTTGCAGCAGATAATCTCCCCAATCCTCTGGAGATAGCTTCTGTAGAGCTGATGGGATGCAGTGAATCCCTTGAATGGGAGGTCAAAGACGAAGGTTTATCATTGTTTACCCCACAGGAGGCCCCGGATGAAATGGCCGTAGTATTAATGATTGAAACCCACTAAACAAATTGATTGCCATGCACAAATTCATTGGTGGACTATTGTTGACAGCCTTGCTGCTTTCATGCAGCACTAAGGAAGAACCACCCAATATCCTGTTTATTTTTGCCGACGATCAGTGCTTCAATACCATCCGGGAACTGGGGAATGCAGAGATCTATACGCCAACGCTGGATGAACTGGCAAGGCGGGGGACTGTATTTACCACGGCCTATAATATGGGAGGCTGGCACGGAGCGGTCTGCGTGGCCTCACGTACCATGCTCAATACCGGGAAATTCCTCTGGAGAGCCAATGCCCTGGAAAACCAGCTGGATACCCTGGCGGCCCGCGGTCAGTTATGGAGCAAGGAGATGGAAAAACTGGGCTATGATACCTACATGACCGGGAAATGGCATGTGAACATCGACCCACCGGAGATTTTTAATCATGTTGGTACGGTCCGTGGTGGGATGCCAGGGGCCGTTTCGGAAATGTACAACCGGCCGTTGGGCCCGGATGATTGGGAGTGGACCCCCTGGGATACTGCCTTTGGAGGTTT
>JAYEOJ010000456.1:0-6585 GCA_034722835.1 Bacteroidota bacterium
TGGTCGGGCCCCATTCATTGGAGATGGCTGGAAAGATATATCCTTCATCTTTGGCAGGGAGCCATCGAAAAATACTGATCCCCATCACAGTCTTCCCATCGATGTCCTGGAAGCGCAGGCTGGAAATGGGAATTTGCATTTCAAAATACCAGCCCTGGTCATCATAGCTGGATTTTACCTCCCAGAAGGTGTTCCAATCCATATTTACGGGCATCTCATCCATGCTCATTGTTCCGTCGTTGCTAACCGCAGCGTCCCAGCGGAGCCCCAGTGGATTTGTAGCAAAGAGCAGAGAATTCTCCTTGTCGTTGTAGGTGTCGAAGCTTAGCATGAAATAGTCAGAAGCCATGGATTCCATGTCCCTTTTCTTGCCTATAGCCTGAACGTATGAGGGATCAGATACGTACAGCAGTCCGCCCACATATACAAACTGATCGTCGTAGCCCATCCGGATCACTGTTTTTTCCGAAGGTGGGTTCCCAAACACCGGCATGTGGGAGATCATGGGAAAGGGTGCCAGCTGGTCCCATGCAGCTTCATCGGGCTTTCCGTCAAATACGATGGCCTGTTCCATTTTTCCAATGACCCAATCTTCCTGCTCCTGAGAGAGGAGGGGAAGCATGCTTGCCAGCAGCAGGAATATGAGGGATATGACCGATTTGAGATTGATGGCAGGCTATCTTTGAGGCAGGGTAAAAATACAATAATTAGCCACTCCGGGCAAGCTGGGAAAATTTGAACTTACCCCGAAATTCAAGCAAATCCATATACAGATATTTATTATCCATCTAAGCATCTAATAGCTTATTAAGCAGATAATATTTATCACCCGGCCATAAAAAATCCATTCCATTGGAACAATCTCTGGCTGATTGTAGAATAGGGGCTAATACCGGATCTCAGGAATGACGCGGAAAGAAGGTCCCACAAAATTGAACGGCAATTATAGTAGTCACAAAAAAAGTATCCCCATTTTTCTGAGCTTATCACTTGTTCATCTCCTGAACTCAAGGCCCAGTCTGCAAAGCGTCGGGATCAAAGGGAATTATTGGTCCAAGGGTATAAGAGCCTGAGACAGGATTAAAGAATGTTGTCAAGAAAATCATGGATCCTTCTTTTTACATAGGGCACCAGTTGAAGGAGCCCCAAAAGGATCAACAGGAATGCAAGCACAAGAATAAATGAAAGGAAACCATCGCGGGGACTTCCCGTTCCTCCCCAAAGGGGCATGGAAGCAAAGCACAAGAGGATGATGGCCGTTATTCCCCTGTTTTTTATCATCTCTTTTATTCAGTTAATCAGTCAATTACAAATTTAATCGAAAATTATCCAATAGTCAATAGGGGTAAGATCATACTTTAGGTGTGTAATGAGTGAAGCATAACATGAAAACAGTTAAACATTAATAAGAATTCACTAAAAACCAGAAATCATGAAAAAGTTATCGTTTTATTCGTTTGTTGTTCTTCTGATGGGGGCACTGTTTTTCACTGCCTGTGAAAATACATTTAATGATGGCCCCGGTCTGGACAACGAGAACAGTATCCTTCCCGATGAGCTCACCGTGGAAATTCCTGCTGCACTGCTTGAGGATGTGTCTACCCTGAAGGGAGCGCCGGTGGTGGATACTCTCAAGGGGAGGGAAATCTACGGACATCTGCGCTTCTTTATCCATACAGGAGACCATGCGGCCCATATCGTAAGACATATTATTTATGGCATACGCAGGTATAACATTGACCAGGTAAAGTTGGTCACCTATGAAAGCGAGGATGATGGGCGCATCAAGAATCTTGTGGTGGTTGAGGCTCCGGAATTTGAAGGAAGAACCTGGGAGTACGGACTCACCATTACTGATGCGGAATCGGAAGGTGAAGAGGACGGAGGCATTGGTATGCAGGTCTTCTGGAACCACCGCAATCCCAAGGAAGGCATCAGTCTGATCAAGCCTTACAACCTGGATCGTACCCTGGAAAGGGAAATGGCCAAGGCCATGTTCCGTATCGATTACAGCGGGGCAGGTGAACTTGGATACGACCGTCACATGATCGTTTCCATCGTCGATATGCCCGCCATCGATCCCCTGCTGGCTCCCTTTGCCATGGATGGCATGAAGATGTTCGTGGGTAAGAAGGGAGATCATGTGGATGTATATGGTAATTCCTCTCACCCCAATGCCAAGTTCCTGACCGAGAAGGTTGGTTATAACTGGGCATTTGTGGCCTCTGCCTCCGTGGAAGATGATGTGGCTGTTGTAGAACTTGGACTGCCCCTTAGCACCGTTGATTCGGATGACCGGGATGTGCTGCTGGAGGAAAACTCCATCTACAATGTCCTCTATAATGAGGTGAAGACCATATGGCCCCATGCCAGTGATGAGATCCTGGAGGCATGGCTTACCAATACTGAAGCACCTGGATTTTTCGACAGGAATGGATTTATTCAGGGGGGTGAAGCTCCTGGGAATGAGTTCCTTCCACTGGCTGATCGTATCAGCACACTTGCTCCTTATAATCCCATAGATATAGCAAATCTCGAGATTAATTTCAACTAGGATTCAGTTTCTATATGATCTGAGCATCCGTTCAGGTTAAAACCCCGTCAGCACAAGCAGACGGGGTTTTTTAATATCCCGACAAAAGCTAAGATCTGTTCATTTCTTCTGTGAAATTGTATTATATTAATCCCTTATATTGTAATCTGTATGTGGACCCGCTTAGGTAAATTGTTACAAATTGCCCAGGGCGATCGGCCCATAATTGTCGCATTGCTCCTGCAGGCCTTCTGTACAGGGATTTTTGTTGGCACCCTGGAACTGGAGGCCAATACGGTATTTCTGGAGGCCTTTGGGGCAGATCGTGTTCCTTTTGCCTTAATGGTTTCAGGGGTGATGGGAATTTTGATAGCTGCCATCTATAGCTACTTTAGCAAACAGCTTAAACTGCGCTCCTTTGGAATTCTGAACCTTATTGTGGTCATTGGAGCAACCGTATTATTTTCGGGCGGACTCCAGTATTTGGAGCGGGATTATCTGGATTTTGCCACATTTGTATTCTCCGGTCCTTTGATCCTGATCACCCTCCTTGGATTCTGGACCACGGTAAAGGGCTTTCTCTCGCCCAGCCGGGGCAAGCAGTTAAGGGGTTTGATAGAAGTTGCGCTGGTAGGAGGAATGACCCTGGCCCTGCTTGTTACTCCATTGCTGGTTAGTACCGGGTTTGGTATTCATGAAATTCTTTTTGTAGCCATGTGGAGTTTGATTGTTGCTGCAATTGCCCAGATGTTTATACTGTCAAAACCCGGGACACAGGAAAGTGGATACAGGAACAGGAGCGGAAGTGCAGGTCCGATCAGGTTGTTTTCTCATCGGTATACAGCTTCGATGGCATCATTTGTGGTGATCGGTATTGCCGTTTCCGTCCTGCTGCATTATGAATTTCTTTCTGTAACACAGAACAGGTTTCCCGGTGGCAAAGAACTTGTTGAATTCCTGGGATTCTTTCTTGGAATTGGAGTTATGCTGGCCTGGATCCTGAAGCGCTTTCTGTTTCACTGGATCAAAAGGAAATTTGGGATTCGGATGACCCTCTTGCTCCTGCCGGTGGTATTGTTGCTTCTGACCATTCCTGCCTCCATATTTGGCGAAGGGTATGGTTATGGAGGAGGCATACAGATGTTTGCCTATTTCTTTTTACTGGTGGTCTTATCGAATCTGTTCAGCCGTTCCATGAAGGAGTCCATGGAACACCCTTCCATGAACCTGATCTATCAGTCTCTTAATACCAGGGACCGGGATAATATTCAATCGGGAGTTGAAGGGGTCTTCAGTCAGATAGGAGTATTTTCAGCAGGACTTTTCCTTTCCCTGTTTGTGATGCTTCAGTTCATTGAATTGCATCATGTAAGCTATGTTTTATTTTTATTGCTTTTGGTATGGTTTGTGGTGGGCCTGTCACTTTACAAGAGTTATCACAGGTTGTTGAAAGTGACGCTTGAATCGGATCGTGTTTTTGATCCATCGGATTTGCGTCTGGAGGAGATAGAGCAGTTTGATATTGAACAATCCTCATTTTCGCTGGAGCTGATTGAATTCAATCCCTATTTTTTTCACTATGTCTCCAGGGAACGAGAGTTGTCTTTACTGGCCCATTCCGATCCCATGGTACGCAGGATGATATGGGATCATATTTTGAAGTCGTCACCCGGATTGAATGATATTACCATAAGTCAGATGCTTGTGAACGAAAGAGTGCCGGATATCAAAGAGCGTATCAGACAATTGAAAAAGCGCAAACTGAAGTCAAAACTGGGTTTACAGGAGGCATTTATCAGGGAACGGCTGAATAAGTTTAGCAAGGTGAAAAGTGAGCCTGATAACTCCATCGGCGAAGTCTTTCGTACCGGGGAAAGTCATGAGATCCTGGCAGCACTCTCCTATGTTGCTGAAGAGAAGGACCAAGGCTATGTTCCTGAGGTTATATCTCTTTTCAGGGACCGGAATCCTGATATTCAGGGAGTTGCCATTTCCACTGCCGCATGGCTTGACCTGGGGGGTAATGCCAGTAAGTTAATCGATTTGCTCAACGATCCTGTGCTATTCAAGGCAGCCTGGTCAACCCTGGTGAATCAGGGTGAAAATGTGCTCGACGAGTTGGAAATGGCCTTTTATAAGCCAGATGCTGATATCAGGTTGCAAACACGTATTGTATCCGTAATATCTGCCATTGGCGGAGCACGTTCAGTTCAACTCTTGCTGCAGAAGCTGGAATATCAAAACCGTGATGTGTTTCATTCAGTGGTTCAGGGATTATATACCAATAATTTTGAGGCAACTGCCATCCAGGAAGCGCAGATTCAGAATGCCATTCTGAGGATGATCCAGGCAGGTACCTGGATCATGGCTGCAAGGATATCTGTTCGAACCGATGATCCGGGAGGGAGTCTTGCCAGGGTAATTGAGCATGAGATGTGGGAGGTCAATGAACTGATCCTGATGCTCTTATCGATGATTTATGACCGAAAATCGGTCCGAAGGATTAAAATCAGTCTGCTTGACCGGCAATCGGATGATCGCCAAATGGCCCTTGAGTTACTGGAAATATTGTTAAGAGAGCCTTTGAAGACAGTTCTGGTATCCTATTTCCATGATGTAGCAGTCAGGGAGAAACTGGATAAGCTAAAAGAACTATATCCCATTGATGTTTTTCCCACGAATGTGCTGTTAAGGAGAATACTGAACCGGAATGTTTCCGAAATGGGAGACTTCATCAAAATCTGTGTGCTGGACAGGGTGGGAAATGTAGAGCGTTTCTTTGACGAACAGCAGATCATTGCCCAGGGATTTCATCCCAATCCCAGAATCAGGGAGATTGCGGCCCAACTGTTACGAAAGAATAATCCGGAATATTATGATCTGGTGACCGAGAGATTGGATTTCCCTGACAATAGTTTTCCGGGACATGAGGATATGGTCAGGTGGTATGTGGATACGACTATAAGACTGGCCTCTTGGAAGTTATTTTTAAATGTCGGGATCAACTCTTTGTTTAAACTGGTTTCAATTGCCAGGCCTTTTACGGAAGAATGGACAGTTGACGGAGGTTCTGTAATTCTTGCCAGATCTGTATCTGCAGAAGATTTTACCACCCTTTCAAATGGGATTGCAATAATTGCTGCCAATCAACCTGAAATTTTGGAGCAGATTCGTTATCTTGCCGCTATTGGTGCATGTGAGGCTTTTTTGATCGATCGAAAGGATTTTGTTGAACTTTTGTTTGATGATAGAAGTTTATTGCATGTTTTTTGCAATTTCCTGAACCAGACTTCCCAGAAGCCGTTTTAGGATTCAGGATATTATAAATGGGTTTTATTTATGGGTGATCCCTCGATAATAGATACTAGAGTGCTACAAAGAAACCCCTTTCCAGGGAGCAGGCCTTTTTCCTCTGCAGAAGATCAGCTTTTCTTCGGACGAGATAATGCTGTTATAGAATTGCTCGAAATCATGCTGGAAAGAAGGTTCGTGTCTCTGATTGGGGCTTCAGCCAGTGGAAAAACCTCTCTGATTCAATCCGGAGTAATTCCTGCTCTTCTAGCTGATATGAAGAAAGAATGGATTATTGTCTATATCCGGCCTGGGAGACGACCCATGGAAAGTCTGATCAGGGGATTTCAGCGGGTTTTTTCAAACAATATTTCTGAATCAGATGTTCAGTCCTTCCTAAATAATTCACAAAGTGTCGGTGATTTTTTAAATGAAATCGGATTGGGCAACTATACCTATTTCCTTGTGGTGGATCAGTTTGAAGAACTGTTCACCTGGCCCGTGAGGCTGAAAAAGAAAAAGAATGAAAAAAAGCCCGACGCCTTACATTTCATTAATAACCTGATGGGCTTAGTAGGGGCAGAGGTACCTCAGATCTTTTTGATGCTTTCTATCAGATCTGATTTTCTGGAGTACTGCTATCCCTACCAGGAGCTTGCGGAGCATCTCAACAGTAGTAAGTATCTGCTTCCTCACATGAACAGGAATGATCTTACGGAAGCCATCCGTGAGCCTTTTAGTGTGGGCGGAGCCAGTCTGGA
>JAYEOJ010000456.1:6595-9932 GCA_034722835.1 Bacteroidota bacterium
CCTGTTGAATAATTTGGGAGATGCAGAACCGCAATTACCCCTCTTGCAGCATGCTCTGAAAAAAACATGGGATCACTGGAAAAATAAAGGAAAAACAGACCGGCCTGTTACGATTAATGACTACCTGGCCATAGGTAATACTCCAAACGGATTAAACAGGGATATGGAGGATTTGTATCAATCCCTTGAATTCTATCAAAAGGAGATTTGTGAGCGTATTTTCAAGTCTATTGCATTTAGAACGGGTAGACAGGAAGCTTATAGCCGAAGAACCTCTCTTGGTAATATTGCCAGAGTTGCACAGTGCAATGTAGACCGGGTAAGAGAGGTGGTGGAGATTTTTGACAAGGCGGGGCACCCATTTTTGGGTTACCAGCATACGGAACCACTGTCATCCGAAAGCAGGATTGAATTGTCACACGAATCGCTGATAAATATCTGGGATCGCTTACGACAATGGGTGGATGAAGAAGATGAATCCATCCGGATGTATCTGAAACTCTCAAAAGCCTCTGCCATGTATCAGCAGGGCAAAGGAGTACTACTGGAAGCGTCGGAACTTCAAAAGGCCCTTGACTGGAAAAAAATACATAATCCAACCCCGGCCTGGGGGATTCAGTTCAATCCGGCTTTTGAGCGAGCTATGGTTTTTCTGAATACCAGTGAGGAAGAGTATATCTGGAGCGAGAAACGGAAAATCACTCAGCAACGGAGGAAAAAGATTCTGAACCGCTCCATAATTTTTGGAGGCGTTGTAATTATTGCGGCGGTGGTTCTGATTGTTGTTATCTCCAGGAACAGGCCGGTTGAAACAGACCAGCAGGTTCAGGCCCCTGTCCCTGAAATCATACCTACGCAGCCTGAAATACGACCTTCTGAACAGCCCCTGAATGTGCAGGACAATCAGTATTCAGAGGAGTTGGCAGACCAGACTCAGGATATCTCGGAAACAAACCCGGTAGCAGAGGTGACAGAAGAGCAGGTGCCTGATACTCAGGAGGAGATCAGGACAGATCCCGAAGAAACTACAGCAGATCCTGTGGAAACCACACTAGATCCCGTGGAAACCACACCCGACCCTGTAGTAAGCAGCAATCAACAGGCCGATCCGGTCAGCACCAGGAGCAGGGAGACAGAAATTGTTCTCTCCATTGTAATGGATGTGGCGTATTTGAGCACAGGGGTTTCTCGAAATACAGAATTACAGGGATTGCTTGCCTATCAGTCTTACCTGATGAATAAGCAGTTGGAGGGAAATGCATTTGAACCGGAAATCTACAAAGCCCTTTACGAAGCATTGAAAAAGCTAATTTCACCGGCTTATAACATTTATAGCGGCCTTAGAAATTCCATCAAGGACATGGAATGGCTTGACAGATCGGGGAGCATACTAGCCGCCAGCAGCGACGGCAGCATTAAAGTTCTTTCGGGAAATATAGCTAACCGTGCCTCGCAAACTTCCCTGATTGGAACCGGCTTGAACAACGAATGTCTTGGAATTAGCCCGGATGAACGTATTGCAGCGGTTGGGACCAGTGGTGGTGGCATGCTGTTTATTGAGCTTGAGAACAGAGGTGAGGTGATACATCAGAACAGAGAACAGGGCGACAATGTACTTTTTATTGAGAACCTGGGAAGTAGCGGATCTTTCCTTTCTGCAGGTACCGATAACAAGATACTGAAGTGGGACTACAGCAGCTTTACACCAACTACGCTGTTAACTTTGATGGCAAGACCTCTTGCTCTGGCAACCTCTACCAACGGGTCTCGTGCTGCCATTGGAACGAGCAGTGGCAGGCTCTATACTGTGAATGTAAACAATCCGGCCAGCTTACAGGAAGTATATAATTTTGGTGGCAGCCGGATCAGGGCACTGGACTATAGTCCGGGTCAGCGTTTTCTGGCAGCTGGAATGCTGGATGGATCGGTAAAAGTATTGTCCGGTGACGGGAGGAGGATCATGACCAACCTCTTTGGTCCGGGGGCAAGGATTTCAGCAATAAAGTTCAGTCCCGATGGCAGGTTCCTCGTTGCTGCCTCAAATGATGGAAATGTATACATGTGGAATGCGCTGAAATGGGATGATCCGCCCGTAGTATTTACCGAGAATAGTGGCTTTGTTCTTTCCCTCTGCTTTAGCAGGAACAGCAACTATTTTTACAGTGGTAGTGTAAATTATCCCAGAGTGGTTGGAAGACCAACGGATTCTGACCAGATGGCATCGGATTTCTGTTCCTTGCTGACCAGGAACCTGACCCGGGAAGAGTGGATCCAGTATTACGGGGAGGATATTCCGTATCAGGAGACCTGCCCGAGATGATAAAAAAGTTTATGTATATGCTTAAGAGGATACTCATTATTCTTGTTCTGGGTCTGGGGGTTCAAACCTTGACAGCACAGGACCTGGTTGACTGTACCTTATTGCTTGAAGACTCCAGGGAGGCATATGTTGCCGGAATGGTTGAGCTGGTTCCGGAACTGTTGCTTGAATGCATCCAAACCAATGGTTTATCTGGAGAAGCAAAAAAGGAAGCATATAAACTGGTGATCAATTCCTATCTGTTTGATTACAAGCCTGCAGAGGCTGACAGCCTGATGGATGGCTTTGTCGCAGATTTCCCGGATTACAGGTCACAAAGTTCAGATCCGCAGGAATTTGTTTATTTGCTTGATGCTCATTTAATTGCTCTGGGGATCAATCCGGATCTGATTCCGGAGGATACCACAGCCATAGCAGATACGAGAAGAGAAGGTTATTTCAGTCGCAGGGTCATCACAAAAGGAGCCGGTGAATATGGAAATACCTTGGGATTCAATGTGGGAGCCACCCTGGGTTTACCAAACACCCTCGAAGGGTATAGTGTAGGAGATCCGGCCCAGGATGACAGTCATTTTGGTCTGTTACCCGGATTTATGGCTGGTGCAGAGGCCAATCTGATTCTCAACCGGAAGCTGGAAGCCTCCTTTGGCCTTTTGTACAACCTGACCCGTTTTAGCTATTCTGCAACTCCCCTGTCATTTACCTCTTACAGGTATGTTGAGTCGCAGAGTCAGGTCCAGGTACCTCTTTCCGTGCTCTTTAAGCTAAACCCTGAAGACCGGACGAAGTGTTACTATTTGCGGGGCGGACTGATACCCTCTTATCTGTTCTATGCTTCAGGGAAAGGTACAAGAACCGGTGAGGCATCGACAGATGATGTGGTAGTGGATCCACTGGCTATAACAGAATCAAGGGTAAATTTCAACCTGGATGCCATGCTTGGCGGGGGAATCAGGATTCCGCTGAACAATGCCTTTATTTTTGGGGAGATCAGATGGACCACACGTATTCTAAAGG
>JAYEOJ010000457.1:0-2415 GCA_034722835.1 Bacteroidota bacterium
ATACCGGACTGACGCTGGATTACATAGAAAAGATATGGAACTCGTTCATGGAACAGCAGCCCATACATATGACCTTCCTGGAGGAGGAGCTGGCCGCCCTTTACGATAATGAAGAAAAGACGGCAATAATCTTTAATATCTTCTCGGTGCTGGCCATTTTTATTGCCGCCCTTGGATTGCTGGGACTGACCTCTTTCAGTGCGGCACAGCGAACCAAGGAAGTGGGCATCCGAAAGGCCATGGGGGCATCCATTGCAAGTGTCCTTCTGGCTCTTTCCAGGGAGTATATCTGGCTGATCCTGATCGCCACCCTGGCAGCCTGGCCACTGGGCTACTTCTTTATGAAAGACTGGTTGCAGGATTACCCCATGCGTATTGGTATCGATCCCATGGTTTTTGTTATAAGCACCCTGATGGCTTTTTTAATAGCTGCAGTAACAGTTCTTCTCAGGGTCTATCAAAGTGCATCTGCCAATCCTGTTAAATCCTTACGCTATGAATAATAACTACGAAAAGCTGGCCAACGAACTTGACCGGATCCCCAATGGATTCCCAAGAACCAAAAGCGGGGTGGAACTGAAATTGCTGGCCAAACTCTTTACTCCTGAGGATGTTGCCCTTGCGTCCACTTTAACTATGGAACCCAAATCCCTGACTGAGATTGCTGATGAGAATGGTATAGAGGAAGGAGAGGCAAAGTCGATGCTTATCAGCATGGTGAAGCGCGGCCTGATTGACTTGAAGAGGGAAGAGGGCAGGGGATTTGTATTTCACCTGATCCCTTTTGTGGTGGGTTTCTATGAACGTCAAAATGCAAAAATTGATAAGGAATTTGCAGAACTGTTCGAGCAATACTATCATGAGGCCTTTCACCAGACCATGCTTGCCCAGCCTTCCGTTCACCGGATCATTCCCCTGGAGAAAGCCATCCCGGTGGATATTGATGTGATGCCCTACGAGAAGGCATCCACCTACCTGGACCAGGCCCAGTCATGGGGGGTGCTGGATTGTATCTGCAGGGTGCAGAAGAACCTCATTGGTCAGGGCTGTGATCATACGGTGAGAAACTGCCTGGTTTTCTCCCCCAAACCCGGTGCTTTTCAGAAGTCCGAAGATATTGAATCGCTAAGCAGGGAAGAAGCACTTGAGATACTGGCGAAAGCGGACAGGGAAGGACTGGTGCATTCCATAAACAATGCCCAGACAGAAGTCTATTATGTATGCAATTGTTGTACCTGCTCCTGTGGTGTATTACGGGGAATGGTAGAGTATGGCAGTGAGAACTCCATTGCCCGTTCCGATTTCTACGCAGAAGTGGATGAGGATCTCTGCACGGGTTGTGAAGCTTGTCTGGATCGCTGTGCCTTCAATGCAATGACCATGATGGATGGTATTTGTGAAGTGGACCGGGCCGCCTGTTATGGTTGCGGACTCTGCATCAGTACCTGTGAAACAGATGCACTCACACTGATTCAGAAATCTCCGGAAGAGCTGGCCCCACCGCCAGCTGATGATGATGCCTGGAGGCAGGTTCGTGCTGCATCCAGGAACCTGTAGTACTTTGCATCTTTAGAAAGCAATTGCCGTCTTTATCATATATACTGAACTCACCTTTCCATCAAACTAATACCAGATGTTTAGAAACTACCTCCTGGTCACTTTCCGGAACCTGTATAAGAATAAGATCTATGCCCTGATTAATATCTTTGGTCTGGGTATGGCCCTGGCCATCTGCATCGTAGCCTACTTCAACCATATGTTTGGCCATGATTTTGACCGCTACCACGAGAACTTTGAGGAGGTTTACCGGGTGACCTCCAATCGCCAGATGCAGGATCGTGAACAGGAGTTTGGCATTGTACCGGCTCCCCTGGGTCCCGAGATCAAAAAGGATTTCCCCGCTGTTACCAAAGCAGCCAGAATAATGCGTTCCTATTCCCCGGTGAAGGTGGGGATCGATAATTTCAACCGTCAGGTGTCTTATGTGGACCCGGATTTCCTGGATATATTCACATTTCACCTGGTCTCCGGTAATAAGCAGGCCATTCTGGATCCCAACATGGTTTTAATTTCGGAGGAAATGGCCACTGCACTATACGGGAAAGACGAACCAATTGGCCAGGCAATCACCATATATAACGATGATAACCACGAGTTTACTTACACGGTAGGGGCGGTGTTTGCCGACCTGCCTCAGAATTCCAGCTTCCGCATTGATATCCTGACACATATTGAGAATTTTCTGACCATGTGGCATATTCAGGATGTGAACTGGCAGCAATTCGCGCGGGTACTGTTTCTTCAGATACCAGATCCGGATGCTCTTTCAATGGTGCATGAGGGACTTGATACCTATGTGCCGGCACAGAATAAGGCCAATGAAAGTTTTACCATTACAGGATTTAATATGGTTCC
>JAYEOJ010000458.1:0-2411 GCA_034722835.1 Bacteroidota bacterium
ATCAGACGGAATCCACAGCTTAAAAGGTAACAAATGGCAAAAAAAAGATGACAGGGAATTCGTGGATATCTGTATGCACCTGGGTGTTTTGCATGCAGCCACCCGCCAGGAGGTATATCGCTTTGAGGATGATAAGTTCATTGACATTAAACCGGAAAGCGGATATCTATCCAGTGACATCACCATGCTCCAGGAAGATGGCAGCCAGGTGCTGGCCGATCCTGTTCAGATAGGACCCATTGACCGGATCGCTTCATACAGTGGTACGCTCTATGTGCTGGGACCAGGCGGAAGACTGGCTCTGTTTGATGGCCTTATAGTAAATAAGGATTTTGTGGATTGGGGGACGCTTCCATCACCAGAAACCAGTGATATGCTTAGTTATGGAAGTCGCCTTTTTATCAGTACCAATCGTGGTTTAGGCGTATTGCGGGGTGCCGCCTTAACTTCACTAAAAGGAGAAGAGGGACTTCCTTTTGAGGAGACCACCTGCCTTGAAGCGGGCTTTGAAAATGACATCTGGATAGGCACTACCAGGGGGGCCATTCGCATGCTGAATGATGACTGGCACTATTTTGGAGCCGATCACTGGCTGCCCGGTGACAATGTCAATGACATAGCCCTTGGAAACAATGTTGTCTATATCGCCACCGATCATGGAATTGGTGTGATTCGTTATGAGCCTTTTACCCTTCGGAAAAAAGCTGACTATTATGAACGGCACATCGATCAGTGGGGCCATAAGCGACTTGGATTTATACATACCCTCTATAAAAAAGGTGATCAGTGGATCCGGGAAGTCAGCGATAACGATGGCGGACATACGGCGCCCTACCTGGCGGCCATGTGCTACAAATATGCTGTTACCGGAGATGAAACAGCACGTCATGAAGCTGTGGAATCATTCAAGGCGATGTTGTGGCTGGAAGAGGTCACCACGGTGGATGGTTTTGTAGCACGTTCCATCTGGTCGACCACAGCCGATGCAGATACACGTGGCAGGCATGGTTCTGGTGGACTACCGGCAAAATGGTACCCCACAAAGGATGGACTCTGGTACTGGAAGGGAGATACTTCAAGCGATGAGATAATTGCACATTTCTATTCGGTTTCTATTTTTCACGACCTGGTTGCCAAGGGTGAAGAGAAGGAGATGGCGAAAAAACATCTTGCCAAAATAGCCTCTTTCATAAAAAATAACGGCTTTATGCTGATCGATATGGACGGCAAGCCTACACGATGGGGCCGATGGGATGCAAAGTATTTGCTTAGTCCATATGGATACTCCGACAAAGGTTTAAATGGTCTGGAGGCCATGACATTTATGCAAACAGCTTATGCCCTGACGGGAGATAAAGAATTTGAAGATGGATTTCAACAACTGCTGGACTGGGGATACCAGAATTACATCGTCCGCTTGAAAAACACCTTCCCTCCCACCAATGTGGCACCATGGGATGATAATCTGGCATATAGAAGTTATTATACCGTTTTGCGCTATACCGGGGATCCGGTATTGAGGTCCATGTACCTCCGCAGTCTGGTACGCACTTTTGAGGTAAAAAGACTGGAACACATTGCCTGGTTTAATTTTGCCTATGGGGCATTAACAGGCAATGATTGTGAAGCAGACAAGGCAGTAAAGCACTTGCGTGAATGGACCCTCGATTGTGTGGAGCATAATTATCGGAACTCCTTCCGGGACGATCTGATCCCGGAGCCGGGTTATGTTCCCTACGAAGGAGGTACCAGGGCCATGTCGCCCCGGGAAACCAGCGTAAAAAGAGGCAGCCGCAACGCCCTTGGATATGACGGCGGAGTAAATGGCAGAAGAGTCATGGAACCCACCGGGTTTTTACGGGATTACTGGTTGGGACGGTACCATGGGATCATTGAGGCACCTTCCACATCTGTGAAAGAATTAATCTCGGTGAACAGAGAAGAACAAAAGGAACTCGGGGCGAAGCCATACGACGGTCCGGGAAGACCACTTATGTATTAAATAATAAATATAATGAAGCAAGCTGTCAGGAAGTTTATATTGGTATTCAGCACAATCGCTGTTTTAAGCACACTGATGTTTAATTGTGATCCATTTTCTAAAGCAAAAGAACCGGTAGATTACGTGGACCCGCTGCTGGGCACTTCCAGTTCCCGGTGGATGTTGTTCCCCGGTCCCTGTTTGCCTTTCGGGATGGTTAAGTTAAGCCCGGATAATACAGATGAAGGTCAGTACAAACTTGGTGCGGGTTATGAATATAAAATCAATAGTATTTCCGGGTTCGGTCATGTCCATTCCTGGATGATGGCAAGTTTTATTACCATGCCTACAACAGGCGAAGTTAAAGTACTGGCAGGCACAGTAGAAGATCCGGATTCAGGGTATCGCTCCCGAATTAACAATGAAAATA
>JAYEOJ010000459.1:0-2404 GCA_034722835.1 Bacteroidota bacterium
AGCCGGTAAATGTATAAACTTCCTCAGGTCGCTTTTGGAGCAAACCGGTTTTACAACAATTTCCATCGGGCTGTTTTAGTGGCAGTTTGGGCTGACAAAATAGGATTTTTTTGCCGACTGTTAAAACCTTGCGGCCAATTTATGCAGCTTCTCACCTGTTAACCTGTTTACGATCCACTCATCCATCAACCTGGCTCCAAGCGATTTATAAAATTCAAGGGAAGGCTCGTTCCAGTCCAGCACGGCCCACTCCAGCCTGCCGCAGTCCCGCTCCAGGGCAAGGCTGGCAAGACTGGCCAGCAACTTTGTACCGTAGCCTTTGCCTCGGTGCTTCTCCAGTACAAACAGATCCTCCAGGTAGATGCCTGGTTTTCCCAGGAAAGTAGAGAAATTTTGGAAGAAGAGTGCAAAACCTACCGGGACTTCTCCTTCATATCCGATCAACACTTC
This sequence comes from Bacteroidota bacterium, assembly GCA_034722835.1. GTDB lineage: Bacteria > Bacteroidota > Bacteroidia > Bacteroidales. The sequence goes on from JAYEOJ010000459.1 coordinate 451, forward strand.
GGCCACTGGCTTCTCTCCAAAAAGATACAGCTCCAGGTCGGCTTCTGTGGCCACCACCTCATGCGAAAGTCGTTCATAATCAGCTAATTTATGGATGAAATCGAGGATTAGCGGAACATCTTCCTTTTCAGCTATGCGGATTGTAAATATCCTATTGTTTTCGGATGTCATCAATCTGTCAGGAATTATCGTAGGTGGGAATGTAAGTGGGCCTGTCATAAAACTGCTGCCTTACTTCATCAGGCATATCTATAAACCGGATTCTGATATTAGCATGCTTGGCACTCATTATCCTTGACAGGAAACCCAGCTTCTTATGCTCCAAAAAAAGCTTATATAGATCGGAACTCACATCCATCATCATCATGGCAACGTAGTGTCCGGTGCGTTCAAGTACCCCTTCGAGGAGTTCATAAAAAACCTTCTCATATCCCGGCTCACAATAGATGGCATCAAAAGCCAGGAAGCTGATAGTATCCTTATTCAACTTGTTTCTCAGGCCCGGGATCCTGGCAAGCAAAACTGAGGCCCAGTTTGTAAACTTGTTCCCAAAATCCACAATCTTCCAGCTTACCTCGTAGATCTGAACCCCGGCCACCATCCTGCCTTCCTCCCTGATCACATAATAATCGTTGTTCTTAAAAATGGCATCGGAAAAAAACAGGGTATAATCTTTATAAAATTCTTCAATCTGTCCCCGGATCTCTTTCTGCTGATCCTGCTCTACAGAAGCGATCCTTCCGGATCTGCGGGGACGCAACCTGCTGAATGAGAATGCTGCAAATGAACCTACTGTATCAAGACCCATCTGGGCGCTGAAATTCATGGATCGGAGGTTGGTCTGGTCGATAGTGGCAAAAATAATGGAAGGTTTGCCGGTCCTGTGCTTTTCCTCCCGCAATTGGGCCGGATCCGCAAATATGGGTTGAATAAAACGTCCAAGTACCGTGGTTCGCTTGTTCTCGTCCTGAAGGTCCGCTTTGGTAAGCCGCTTTTTCGGAACTCCCTTGATAGGAGCCTTGATGGAGAAGTAACGGATCAGCCAACTATCATGGGCGATTCCGGCTGTTATCGTAGGCTTACCGCAGAAACCAACCGAACCCAGCATCTTACCCTTCTTGCGAAGAAACATAAAGTAATCTTCATGGCCCGATTTTAGACGGTCCTCCAGATCGGTATGATGATATTGCATTCCACCGGGTTGTCCCATAACGGTCTGATGCATATGTTCCATCAACTCATCACTGGGGCTTGACTCCACTTCTACAGTCAGGTCATGATAGCTAAGTAAAGTACGACTGTTTTTCATTCCGCAAAGATAGGAAGTGTGAGAATATTATAAAATCAGGGGCGTGCGGTCGTCGGTTGCTTCCACAAGGTTCAGTGAATCGAAGAACGAAATATCAGCTTCCCATTTGAGAATCTCCTCGGGGAGAGCCGATTGGCCGAAAGATTGGTAAGGAATAAGGAGGAGGAATGCCAGGGGTGCTGCAAAGGTCCGTATATTCAGTCTGGGCATGGAATCATAGATTTATGCCCAAAATAAATCAAAAAAGATCAATTGCCCCGCTTGGTTTCTATTAAAATAACCCCGTTGGAACCCCTGGTCCCGTACATGGAGGCCATGCCATCTTTGATTACACTGATGGACCTGATATTGCATGGATTGAGTCCACTCACATTTGCACCTGAGGTGCCATCAAGTACAAAAAGCACCTCATTGTTGCCGCTAATAGATTGAGTCCCCCGGATGAAGACCCTGTATGAACCCGATGTGCCATCCACGGTAACTCCGGGAAATCTCCCCTTGAGCAATTCATACACATTGGGGAAGTTGCAGTATTCATTGTTTTCCTGCTGCAGATTTTCAGCTGCAAAGGTCAGATCCTCCTTTTTCATGTACCCGTATCCCACAGCCAGTTCCCTGTTCTTCTTTGAATCCATAAAGACCAGG
>JAYEOJ010000460.1:0-9855 GCA_034722835.1 Bacteroidota bacterium
TCCGCAGCCCGGGCAATCTCTCCAATGACACTGTTGTCTCTGGGAACCTCCCTGAATCCGATGAGATTCACTCCTTCGTCGCTGACAATCTGGACCAGGATTTCTTCGCATTTTAGAGCTTCCCCGGCATCCCTGGGAAGGAAGACCAATCCGGTCCCAAACTGACCCTCATGGGGAATGGAGTAGCCCTGCATCAGGTAGAAGTCCCTTGGTATCTGGATCATGACCCCTGCACCATCGCCGGTTTTACTATCTGCACCTTCCGCTCCCCTGTGAGTCATATTCACCAGGGTTTCCAGTCCGCGCTGAATAATATTGTGCGATTTCTTCCCCTTCAGATTTGCCACAAAGCCGATCCCGCAGTTGTCGTGTTCAAATTCGCCTCTGTATAATCCGGCCTGTTCAGGTCTTAGTTTATCCATATAATGCATTGCTTTGAAAGTGCATGTAAAAAAAGCCGTTCTCAACCTGGTCTGAGAACGGCTTTCCTTTATATTAGTTCATACCATTCTCAACCGGACCAGGCAATCCACTTTGACACATGCCTATTAATGGTATTTGAATGGGTAAGCATAGATTCGTTTATTTATGCAAAGATAGGTATAATAATTACGAATCAAAACAGCCACTCCTTAAGAAATTTGTTTTTGCAAGGGAATCGTGTTAATAACTTATAAATTGAAAGGAGCCACTCCGGCCGGAGCAACTCCTTTCTTATTGCGCTGAGGTATAAGGCTTATACATTTAATTTTGATTAATCTTGTTCAAATCCGTAAATTGGCCGGATATGTTACGACGACTCACTTTTCTTCTGCTCCTGGCAGTCCTGGGTAGCACTCAGATTTTAATGGCACAGAAAACCGCCCTTCTCATTGTCGATGTTCAGGAGTTTTACTTTCCTGGTGGCAGTGGCAGGATGCAGTTAGTGAATCCAGAGCTGGCCGGAATGAATGCAGGACTCCTGCTTGATCATTTCAGGAAGAATGAGATGCCGGTATACCACGTTCGGCATAATTTTGAACCGGGTGGGGATATACATCCTTATGTTAAGCCCCAGGGGGATGAGCCGGTTGTTTCCAAGGACCAGGTAAATGCTTTTTACGGGACAGGGCTGCTCGAATTGATGCAGCAGGACTCAATTGAGCAACTGGTGATTTGCGGGATGCAGACCCATATGTGTGTGGAAGCTGCTGTGAGGGCTGCACACGACCATGGATTCACCTGTCTGCTTGCATCCGATGCATGTGCAACCAGGGCATTGCAATACGAGGAGCATATCATATCTGCCAGGAATGTTCACTACTCAACCCTGAATACCCTCCAGGGTAGCTATGCAAGGGTGATCACCACCGATGCCATTCTCAGGGAGTTCTCTCCACCCGAGCAGTAGGGTTATCGTTTTTCTGCTTTTATATTAACTTTGATTTCCCAGATAAGCGAAGAGATGAGTAGTATTTACAATGAAGAAATCAGAAGGGTGCTGGACCAGGAGGCTGAGGCCATTAGGTCCATTCCGGTAACTGGTGATTATGACGAGGTGGTAGAATTGGTTTATGAAAAGATACACCGGCGAGGAGGAAAGATCATTGCCAGCGGCATGGGAAAGGCAGGTCATGTTGCCAATCATATGGCCACCACACTAAGCTCCACAGGAACTCCCGCACTTTTTCTGCATCCAAGTGAGGCGCAACATGGCGATCTTGGAATTATCAGAGAAAACGATGTACTTCTGGTGCTCTCCAATTCAGGGAAAACGAGGGAGATTCTTGAGCTGGTTGAACTGACCCATGCCTTGCATTCAAAGGTTCCCGTGGTGATTATCACAGGGAATCCCGATGGTCCCCTGGCCAGGGAGTCAAAACTGGTCCTCTTTACAGGAAATCCTGACGAAGTGTGTCCACTGGGACTGACGCCCACCACTTCGGCCACTGCTATGGCTGTGATCGGTGATGCTCTTGTTGTATTGATGATGAAGCGGATCGGGTTTACACCAACTGACTATGCCCGAAGGCATCACGGTGGGTACCTGGGAGAGAAAAGCAGGGAGGCTGGAAATGAGGATTAATCGTGAAAACGCGGCCGGACTGCTTATCGACATCCAGGAAAGACTGTTTCCGCATATGGACCAGAAGGAGGCGCTTCTCAAGAGATGCACCCTTTTAATAGAAGGATTACAGGTGCTGAATATACCTCTCTTAACTACCGAACAGTATCCAAAAGGATTGGGTGGTACCGTTAAAGAGCTGGCCGCACTGCTGGATCAGGATCCCGTCATTGAGAAGATTGCCTTTTCCTGTTGTGGGGAACCTGCTGTGATGAAGACGGAAGTGATGAGGACCCGCAAAACAGTAATTGTGTGCGGGATTGAAGCTCATGTATGTGTGTTGCAAACGGTCATTGACCTGGTGGAAGCAGGATACGAAGCTGTGGTGGTGGTGGATTGTATTTCGTCCCGCAACCCGGAGGACAAACGGGTGGCGGTGGAACGGATGCGGGCAGAAGGGGCAGTGATCACTACCAGCGAATCCATCCTGTTTGAGCTTGCCAGGGTGGCGGGAACCGACGAATTTAAAGCCATTTCCAAACTGGTAAAATAAGCTGTACTATGTCGAAAATCTATGCGGTGGGAGAAACCGTTCTGGATATTATTTTCAAAGGAACAGAGCCGCAGACGGCAAAACCGGGAGGATCATCCTTCAACGCTTCCATTACCCTGGGCAGACTGGGAGCCCCCATCACGTTTATTTCCGAGGTAGGAAAGGACAGGGTGGGTGATCTGATCCAGAATTTTATGGAAAAGAACGGGGTGAACGCAAACAGTCTGGCCCGCTTTGATAATGGGAAGTCGGCCCTTGCCCTCGCTTTTTTGAATGAGCTTGGAGATGCCGAATACCAGTTTTACAAGGATTATCCCCACCAGAGGCTGGTAGTGGACTTCCCGGAGTTTCGGGCCAACGATTTGCTGATCTTTGGTTCCTTCTATGCCCTGAACCCGGGCATCCGCCCACGTGTGAAAGTACTGCTGGATAAGGCCGCCGCCGCTGGATCTACCATCATCTATGATCCCAACTTCAGAAGCAGCCACCTGGCAGAACGGGATGAACTGGTTCCGGTGATCAAGGAGAACATGGGCTATGCTTCCCTGCTGCGGGCATCCAACGAAGATCTGATCAATATTTTTAATGTGGACAATGCAGATGATGCCTGGGATCAGGTCAGGCCCTACTGTGATGCCCTGGTTTATACGGCCAATGCCGGTGGCGTATTTCTGCGGACCACTGAACTCAGTTTTCATATGGAGGTGGAACCCATTGAACCACTAAGTACCATTGGTGCCGGTGATACATTTAATGCGGGACTCCTTTATGGTATATGGAAAGAGGGGTACCAGAGGGGAAAGATTAAATCTTTGGACCAGGAGCAGTGGGAGGGGCTTATCTCTACAGCCATTCGTTTTGCCGGGGAGGTTTGCCTGAGTTATGATAACTACCTGCCTCTGGAATATGCAAATAAATTCAAAAAAAGCATCTAATTATGGAAAAGAGAGTTTTGGGTAAATCTGATGTACAGGTCTCACCTATCGTATTTGGAGCATGGGCCATCGGAGGCTGGATGTGGGGTGGAGCCAATGAGAAGGATTCCATCAGAGCCATTCATGCCTGTCTTGATCATGGGATCAGCTCCCTGGATACAGCACCCATATATGGTTTCGGGCTCTCCGAAAAGTTGGTGGGAGAGGCCATTAAAGGGAAGCGTGACAGTTTCGAGATCCTGACCAAGGCGGGGATGCGCTGGGAAGGAACCTCGGGGGAGTATTTCTTCACTACCAACGACAATAGCGGCATACAGCGTGAGATTTATACATACTCCGGACGGGATAGCCTGATTGCCGAATGTGAGGAGAGCCTGAAACGTCTGGGAACAGATTACATCGATCTCTATCAGATTCACTGGCCCGATTCAACCACCCCCATCGAGGAGGCCATGGAGGCTTTCCGTATCCTGCAGGAGCAGGGAAAGATCAGGGCTGCAGGAGTAAGTAACTACTCTGTGGAACAGATGGAAAGGGCTTCAACTGTGGTTGAACTCAGCTCCAACCAGGTACCCTACAGCATGGTGCGCAGAGACATAGAGCAGGATGTGGTGCCCTGGTGTCTGGATCATGACTGCGGGATCCTGGCATACAGTCCGCTGCAGCGCGGACTGCTTACCGGGAAAATTACACCCGATTATCCTTTTGCTCCGGGAGATTCGCGACCCGAAGCGGCCCATTTTAAGGTAAATAACCTGATCCGGACCAATAAGTTCCTGGAGCAGATCACCCCCCTTGCCCGGGAAAAAGGAGCTACCCTTTCACAACTTGTGATTGCATGGACCCTTCGTCAACCCGGGATAACAGTTGCACTGGTAGGAGCACGGACCGAAGAACAGGTAAAACAAAATGCCGGAGCCGTTGACGTGCAGCTTTCGGATGATGAAGTGGACATGATTAATCAGAAGTTGGAGAAACTTAAACTTGACCTGGGTTGATTATTTTCCAACTATGAGCTTTCCAGAGCTCTCCTGGCGGTTCAGGAGAAGTCCCTTGTTCCATCTTTCCTGGTAGACCTGGACGATATTGACCTGGTCCGGATATATTTCAGTAAGCAGCTTATGGAAGATGGTCACGGTTTGAGGCCGGCTGACCGGCTTCGATTCCAGGTAGCACCAAAGAGCATCTGCTTCCGGTTCTTTGCCCAGGTATTGAAACTCCGCCTTTTCTCCGTTAATATTAACTGAGAAGCACTCCAATAAATAAACACCCAGCAGACTGTCTGCCGATGGAGCCTCCAGCTCGGTGCCCAGCTGTGTCTGGATATCTGTTCTCTCCAGGAGGGCACGGTCCAGGTCGTCTGCAAAAATCCGCATGGATACCTCCATTCTCGCAGCAGAGGGATTGTACCTGATCTCTGTCAGGCTCACATAGAACTCATGCAGGAGCCAACCTCCGAAAAGTAAGAGAAATGCCAGGAGAACAAAAGTCCGTATCATTTGTTTTAACTTATTCAATTACACAAAGATGACAATTCTTTTCTTAACTTTAGCCGTCGCGATAAAATCTGAATAATGAGACCTTATATTTACATCCTTGCAGCAGCTTTGATAGTTTCTAATCTGAGCGCCCAGGAAGCAGAGAAGGTATTTTACCCCTCGGGAAACCAATTCAGGCAAATGGGTTCGGAATTTAACACACCCAATGCCTACAGGACCGCTTCGGGGGCACCCGGACAGTTGTACTGGCAGCAGCAGGCCAATTACCGGATTTCCATTGAACTGGACGATGCTAATCAGAAGGTCAGCGGAGAGGAGCATATCGAGTACATCAACAATTCACCGGATGTGTTGACTTACCTGTGGGTGCAGCTGGATCAGAACATGAGGCAGAAGGAAAGCCTGACAAAAGCCGTTACTCCCTTGCAGGTCAGGTATATGCGCTATGGTTATTATCAGCGCATGTTCAGTAGTGAATTTGACGGGGGCTTCAAGATCGGCTCAGTGACCGACGGAGAGGGAAATCCCCTGTCCCACACCATCAACTATACCATGATGCGTATTGATCTTCCTGAGGCCCTGCAACCGGGTCAGAAGACCGAACTGGCCATAAGCTGGTGGTACAATATCAACGACCGCATGAAATTAGGTGGCCGCTCCGGGATGGAATACTTCGAGGAGGATGATAATTACATTTATACAATTGCTCAGTTTTTTCCCAGGATGGCGGTCTACAGTGAGGCTGAAGGCTGGCAAAACAACCAGTTTCTGGGGATGACCGAATTTGCTCTTCCTTTTGGAAACTACGATGTGGAAATTACCGTACCGGCCGATCACGTGGTGGGAGCCACCGGGGTGCTTGTTAATGCGGAGGAAGTATTAAGCGAGGAGCAGATGAAGCGCCTGGAGGCAGCAAAGAAGTCCCTGGAGGAGCCTGTGATTATTGTTAGCCAGGAAGAAGCAATGGAAGCTGAGATGAGCAAGTCCAGCCTAAAGAAAACCTGGAAATACAAGGCGGAAAACGTGAGAGACTTTGCCTTTGCCAGCTCACGTAAGTTCATCTGGGACGGGATGGGCGTGGTCTTTGGCGACCGGACTGTTCTTGCCACTTCCCTCTATCCCAAAGAAGGGAACCCCCTCTGGGAAGAATATTCCACCCGGGCAGTAGCGCATACGCTGAATGTCTATTCACGGATGACCTTTGATTACCCTTATCCCATTGCTTATTCAGTGCACACCGCCCGAATAGGCATGGAATACCCCATGATCTGCTTCAATGGGGGGAGGCCCAAAAAGGATGGTAGCTATGCCGACCGGGTTAAATACCAGATGATATCTGTAATTATTCATGAGGTAGGGCATAATTTCTTCCCCATGATTGTCAATTCTGATGAAAGACAATGGACCTGGATGGACGAAGGTCTGAACTCCTTCCTGGAAGGGGTGGCCGAAAGGGAATGGGAGGAAGATTATCCTGCATCCATGGGTACTCCCTCCGAAATTGTGAGGTATATGAAGGGGGATCAGTCCAAAATCGCACCCATCATGATGAACGGGGAACTGATCAGGCAAATGATGAACAATGCCTATAAAAAGCCGGCTACCGGTCTGAATATGCTTCGGGAAACCATTATGGGCAGAGAACTGTTCGATTTTGCCTTTAAAGAGTATGCCATGAGGTGGAAGTTCAAGCACCCCACGCCGGAAGATCTTTTCCGGACCATGGAGGATGCTTCGGCCATGGATCTGGACTGGTTCTGGCGGGGATGGTTCTATACCACCGATCGGGTGGATATTGCCCTGGATACTGTTATCACCCAGGAAAACGAAAAGGGTGAGGGAACCTACTACCAGCTGGACTTTTCCAATGTGGGTGGCATGGTCATGCCCCTCGTGATTGAGTTTGAATATGCCGATGGCAGCAAGGAGATCAAACGGGTCCCTGCGGAGATCTGGAGTAAAAACAACCTGAAGACCTCCAAGCTCTTCCTGATGGATAAAGAGGTGGTGGCCATTTCCCTGGATCCCAATCTGGAAACGGCCGACTGTGATACGGGAAATAACCACTGGCCCCCGCAGCTGAGCGAGAACCGCTTCGAGCGCTTTAAACGAGAACACAGCGGGTCTGATGATGCAACACCGATTCCGGAACCCTAGGAATTCAGGATCATAGAAGGATATTATCTATGTAGGCCAGTTCGTCCCTGGTAAACTTCAAATTTTCAATGGTGGCCACATTGGCTTCCAGCTGTTCAACTGAGCTGGCTCCGATGAGCACTGAGGTAACCTGTTTCCTTTCCAGGATCCAGGCCAGGGCCATCTGTGCCATGGATTGCCCACGCTGCTCTGCATGCTGGTTCAGTGCTTTTACCTTAACCATGGTTGCAGGATCCAGGTGCTCTTTGTTCAGAAAAATACTCTCACTATCGATCCTGGATCCTTTGGGAATGCCATCCAGGTAACGGTTGGTCAGCAGACCCTGGGCCAGGGGACTGAACGGGATGCAACCGACACCACGCTTTCCGAGTACATCCAGCAGTTCATCTTCCACCCAACGGTCGAACATGTTATATCGTGGCTGGTGGATCAGACAGGGAGTTCCCAGGCTCTCCAGGATATCCAAGGCCCGCCTGGTCTGCTCTGCATCGTAATTTGAAATACCCACATAGAGCGCTTTCCCCTGTTGTACGGCGCTGTGAAGGGCCAACATGGTTTCTTCCAGTGGTGTTTCGGGATCGGGGCGGTGAGAGTAAAAAATGTCCACATATTCCAGACCCATTCTCTTCAGGCTCTGATCGAGACTGGCCAGAAGGTACTTCCGGCTTCCCCACTCCCCGTAAGGACCTTCCCACATCAGGTAGCCCGCCTTGGTGGAGATGATCAGTTCGTCACGGTGAGGAGCCAGCTCCCCCTGCAGGATATTCTTCAGGTTTGATTCAGCGCTTCCGGGGGGCGGCCCGTAGTTATTGGCCAGGTCAAAATGAGTGATGCCCAGGTCGAAGGCCCGTAGCAGTATATCTTTCATCTTTTGATAATCATCCACTCCTCCGAAATTATGCCAGAGGCCCAGTGATACAGCAGGCAAAAGGAGACCGCTGTTACCGCAACGATTGTACTTCATCTGATCGTACCGTGTTTTGGATGCAAAGTATGCCATGGTTATACAGGTTTTTATTTTTTAATAAGTGGGAACTTGTAAAAGACAGAATAGGTGAATCCGAACTTGGAACTCTCGCCTCCGGTTCCATAGCCTGGAATGAGCTCCGGGACCATAAACGGATCCATATCGGGATTTAACAGGAACTTGTATCGAACCGACCATCCCAGGAAGAAATTAGGAAGCAGCTCGGCTTTCATTCCACCCACCAGTTCCAGCCAGTGCCCGGTCAGATTGTTCTCATAGGGATCAGGTGCAAAGTCACCCCAGTACTCACCAACAATTACAGCATTTTCGCTTCTGTGTTTAAATACCGACATGCCGTACCGGAAGCCCACGGTGATGCTATGATGAAGGGAGCGGTCCTTTGTAGGCAGGACATTGTAATCGATTCCCACCCGGCCATAGCTACCGCTTGCCGAGTAGTCGAACAGCTCCTCGCTTTCGGAGATGGAGCTGTATCCAGCTTCAAAAACCGGATAAATATTCTTATAAATTTCGAAATCCACGGATAGCTCGGCCCCGGTTTCAGAAGGATCGGCCAGAATATAGATGAAACGGGCCAGGTCGATTCCAATGCGGGGGCCATAGGTCCTCAGGGTGTCCTGTGCGGACACCTGTCCAAACAGGCCCAGGGCAAGAAGCAAGAGGACCGCCTTAGAGATAAAGCCAGATATGTTCTTCATTCTCTTCATATTCCGCATCAATCATTTCACTTAAGATGGTATCACTTTTAATAATACCACCCTTATACTCGATATGGCTCAGGGTAAAAAGATTCGCATAAGCGCAGTTATATGATACCATATAGGTCTCAAAGTCATGATATACAGTCAATGTATCTGATAAGGTGTCAATTTGCAGAACAAAGCTGGAGAAATCATGGTGGGGATCCAGGGGAACTGCAAAACCTGATGTAGGTAGCGCATCATAGAGCAGGCTGTCGCTCAGACCCTCCCTGATTCCCCAGAGGGTCAGGGCCGCAACCGTACTATCAGTAACTTCCCCGTCTTTCACGGTTTTTAACCTTGCCACCAGCTCCGAATCATAGCTTTCATCACATAGCTCCACCGTGACACAACTTGCAGCAAGGATGAACAGGATGAAAAACAGGATCCGGGATCTCATAAGCCTCAGGTTATTCAGTTCCCTTAAGATTTTCATTGAGCCAGTCCAGGTAGACCCTGTAGAGGTACATCTGGCTGTTCATATCATAAGCTACTCTATGAGTACCCGGAGGAAAGATCTTCAGGTCGAAGTCCTTCCCGGCATCGATTAGTGCTTTGGTAAACTGAAAGGTGTTCTGTGGGTGCACGTTATCATCCATCAGGGAGTGTACCAACAACAAATTACCCTCCAGCTTGTCGGCATGGTTCAGCATGGCACTTTGATTATAACCCTCCTCGTTGTCTTCTACAAGTCCCATATACCTCTCTTTGAATATACAGTCGTAATTCCTGTGGTCGGAGATGGCTGCTGTCGCTATGGCTGCCTTGAATACATCGGGATGCGTCAGAAGTGACATTCCTGCAGAGAAACCACCTGCACTGTGTCCCATGATCCCAATACGCTCCCCGTCCACCCAGGACTTTTCAGAGAGATGGAGGGCAGTCTCAGCAAAATCGTGCGTTTCCCATTTGCCCAGTTGCTTGTAAACCGCTTTTTCG
>JAYEOJ010000461.1:0-9854 GCA_034722835.1 Bacteroidota bacterium
AAGTACTTGCGGGTCGTGCAATCTCCCGAAAAACGGTTTTTCACCACGCCGTTGTGGGGTGGCCAGGGAGTCGAGCGTCCCGGGATGAACTGGCACAATTTCACCAATAAACGCATCCTCGGCACGGTCCCGGTGGAGACCGACGGCTCGGCCTACTTCACGGCGCCGTCCGACACGTTCTTCTTCTTTCAACTACTTGACGAAGACGGGATGATGGTCCAGTCGCCCTACTTTTCCAGCATGCCCAATGTCCCCACCAGGGGGCGCTTCTCGCCCCTGCTCTTCTCCGAAACCCTCTTCAGCACCGGGGGCTACTCGGCCGAATACGGGCACGCCCTCTCATCCATAGTGGACCTGAGTACAAACGGACTGGAAAGCGAGGACAAGGCAAGTGTGGCCATAATGAGTGTGGGGCTAAACGCATCCTGGGCAAAACGTTGGGAGAAGAGCTCGCTGGCTGTGACAGGCCTCTATGCCAATAATTATCTCCATCACAAGCTATATAAACAAAACGTGGACTGGACCAAGTATCCCGTTCTGGGTGACGGGATGGTGATGTACAGGCAACAGATCGGGGAGAATGGATTATTAAAGTCCTTCGGCTCTTTTAACTCCATGGCCATGGCCATGAATTATGACAATTTCGAGGCCGGCACCATGGATCCCATGCAAATGGATAATCTGAACTTCTATGCCAACACCTCTTATACCGATCAACTGTCTGAAAAATGGTTGATCCGCACAGGGGTGGCCTTTAGCCGGGACAGTGAAAAGATAATTTATGCAGGGCTCCCGGTAAGTACAGTGACCACCGGCGCCGCCATAAAGCTCACATTCACTAACCTTAGCTCAAAAACCTTAAAGACCCGTTTTGGCGGAGATTTCAACAGGGGCCTCTACGAACAAATGGTGACCGCCGACAGCAGCATAAGTATGGAGATGAAGGACGCACAACCTTCCCTTTTTCTGGAAGCAGAGTGGACCATATCAAAAAAACTGGCCCTGCGCACCGGAATCAGGGCAGAACATTCCTCACTCCTCCAGGAACCAGGGCTGTTACCCAGGGTATCTGCAGCATATAAAACCGGGACCTATAGTCAGGTCTCTTTGGCCTGGGGGCTTTACCGGCAAAAACCGGAGAATGATTACCTGCAGTTTGCTCCAGCCCTATCCCATGAAAAGGCCGACCACTATATCCTGAACTTCCAGTACAGGAAAGAACGGCGGACCTTTCGTGTGGAAGCCTATCTCAAACAATACGATCAGCTGGTCAAGTACAATTATCTCTACAGTCCCTATGCATCGGACTACAACAACGATGGCTATGGAAGCGCACAGGGCATTGATATTTTCTGGCGAGACAGCGAAAGCCTGCAGGGTTCCGATTACTGGATCTCCTATTCATATCTGAACACAAGCAGGGATTACAGGGACTATCCGGAAAGGGTGATGCCCGATTTTGCATCTGCCCACAATCTCTCGGTGGTATACAAACGCTTTTTTGAACGCCTGAGAACCCTGGCCGGAATCACTTACTCCTTTGCAAGTGCCAGACCCTATAACAATATGAACTCCGTTGACTTCATGGACGGAAGAACAAAGGCCTATAACGACATTAGCCTGAATATCACGTATCTAAGCAGTATGTTCAAAAGAGATTTCATCATCCATATGAATATCACCAACCTGCTTGGATTTGACAATGTGTTCGGCTACCAGTATGCCGGCGTTCCCGACGAAACCGGCAGCTATCCCTCCCAGGCCATCGTACCTACTTGTGGTACGCAGGTCATCCTGATGTTCATGCTTTCACTTTAAAACAAATATTATGAAAACCAATCTAAGAATCTGTACAATCATTCTGACCACCCTGTTTACATGTACCCTATCCGCACCTGGACAGGAAGATCGTTATACTTCTGCCATGCTTAGCGCCATTGAAACGATGGAGCAGGCATCTCAGTCTTCCGAATTCGTGGAAAGTGCCAACCAGTTTGAACGCATTGCAACTGCCGAGAAAAGCCGTTGGATTCCTTACTACTACGCCTCCTATAGCCTTGTTGTAATGAGTTTCGATGAAAGCGACGGGGGGAAGAAGGACCAGATTCTGGACCGGGCCCAGGAGCTTCTTGATAAGGCCATGGAACTGGAACCAGAGGAGTCTGAACTGTATACGCTTCAGGCCTTCCTCTACCCCTCCCGGATCATGGTAGATCCCATGGGCAGAGGCATGACCTACATCGAAAAGATGTTCACCACCCTGGAAACTGCCAAAAGCCTGAATCCGGATAACCCGCGGATTTATTTCCTGGAAGGAGTCAACAAGCTGAACCTTCCGCCCTCCATGGGTGGAGGCGCCGAAGTCGCCATGCCAATCCTGGAAGAAGCCCTGGTTAAATTCAAAGCCTTCGCAAAGCCGGATCCCTTGTGGCCATCCTGGGGAGAAGAAGCCACCCGGGCAGAAGTGGAAAAACTGCAACAAATTAAGACCAAATAAGTATCTTGTGTAGCACTTGATAACAGCATAATGAACCGGAAAAAGTCTCGCAAATTCATTTTAACCCTGCTCAGAGACCTGCTGATCCTGGTGGTGATCGGAAACCTTTTATCAATTTTCAGCATCCCGGGGGACATTTGGTCGCTGGAAACGGTGCTGCGGAACTGCCTGTTTTCCATTGCCATCGGCTATCCTGCCTGGAAGGGGATGGCCTGGATCGTCAGGGTCCTTGAGAAGCGGATCCCCTGGCTGAAATCACCTGTCAAAAGGGTGATCTATCAGGTAGTGGCACTTTCACTTTTTTTCGGATTACTGATATTCATAGGTTTTTCTATCTGGATAAGCATGACTGAGGATCTTAGCTTTGCCATGATCAAAGATGAGGTATATCCCAGCCTGAAAGTAGCCTTTATCTTTATGTTCCTTTCCTTGCTGATTGGAAATGCAGTACTTTTTTTTAAGAACTGGAAGCAATCAGCCATCCAGCAGGAAGAGCTGAAAAGGGCTCATCTGGCCCTGCAATACCAGAGTCTGAAAGACCAGGTGAGGCCCCACTTCCTCTTTAACAGTCTCAGTTCACTGGCTACGCTGATCAATACGGATAGCAAGAAAGCTACCGAGTTTGTGCACAAGCTGTCGGATGTGTATCGCTATGTGCTGGAGCAACGCGAAAACGAACTGGTTCCCCTGAGGGATGACCTGAAATTCATGGAGGACTATATATTCCTGCAGAAGATCAGGTTCGGTGATAATCTTCAGGTGGAAACAAAGCTGGAGCTGGACCTCAGCAGGATGGTCATCCCTCTCTCCCTCCAGATGCTGGTGGAGAATGCGATCAAGCACAACGAAATTTCTAAAGATCATCCACTTCTCATCACCATCACTTCAACCAGAGAAGGACACGTGATCGTAAAGAATAATCTGCAACAAAGGGAGGTCTCTGAAACTTCCCTGGAGACCGGGCTGGAAAATCTGAGAAAGCAAATTGCATATTTTTCAAATGATTCCCTTCTGGTACTGGAAGAAGCGGATGCTTTCATCGTAAGAATGCCCACTGTTGTGGGTAAAAATGGCATGTAATGAATGTTGTTATAATTGAAGATGAACACCTGACCGCGGAACGGATCTCAACCCTTTTGCAACAGATCGATCCCGAAATCCAGGTCCTTACCGTAATCGATTCGGTAAAGCGTTCGGTGGACTGGTTTCAATCCAATGAGAAACCCGACCTGGTTTTTATGGATATCCAGCTGGCCGACGGACTCTCCTTTGATATCTTCGACGCGGTTGATATTGAGGTCCCCGTCATCTTTATTACAGCCTTCCAGGAGTACGCCATCAAGGCTTTCAAGGTTAATAGCGTGGATTATCTGTTGAAACCGGTATCGGAGGAGGCCCTGAGGGATGCACTTGCCAAATATAAGCGCTATTTCAACCAGGAGCTGGCCATCCCGTCCATTGGTGGAGATCTGCTCAAAAATATCAGGGAGATGATCAGCAAACCTTATAAATCGCGCTTTATGGTGCGGGTAGGTGAGCACATCAGATCTGTGGATGTGGGTCATATCCTCTACTTCTACAGCCTTCAGAAAGGAACCTATCTCCACTCCTCTGATAAGCGAAACTATGTGATTGATTACACGCTTGGCGGATTGGAGGACATACTTGATCCAAATCTCTTTCATCGTATCAACCGGAGATACCTGATTACACACGGGGCGATTAAGGATGTAATAACATTATCTTCCAGTAAGTTAAAGGTAATTCTGCAAGATTCTGACGATGAAGAAATCTATATCAGCCGGGAACGGGTGGCCAGCTTTAAAGACTGGCTCGATTGATAGCACTTCGGCGAAAAGTATTTCTTTCCGGATTCAACTCTTCTTACTTTTAATGTAAACGAACCAAAAAACACCATACCATGAAAAAAACACTTTTCCTTGTTAGCCTGATCCTGCTGACCATCCCGGCCATGTCCCAGGGAAAAAAGTACAAGAAAGCCATGAAATCTGCCATTGAGCAAATGAACAAGGCCAGCGATCCGTCCGCCGAATTGGAGGTGGCTGCAAGTTTTGAAGAGATAGCAGAGACTTACCCGGACCAGTGGCTTCCGTCTTACCATGCATCCAGAATCATCATGACAAACAGTTTTGAAGGAGCTGATGGTGATAAGCGTGATTTGATGCTGGAACATGCCGGCCTTAACCTGGACCTCGCCAGAGCACTGGCTCCCAAAGAATCGGAAATAGAGGTTCTTACAGCATTGTACTACATTGGATTGATCAGTGTCGATCCTGAAACGAGGGGACCGGCCTACTACATGGATGCTATGGATGCCATTCAAAAAGGTCTTGAGCTTAACCCGGAGAATCCAAGGGCACACTATATGAATGCGATGTGGACGCTTAACACACCGGAATTCATGGGAGGTGGTCCTGAGCCAGCCAAACCGATCTTCCTGGAAGCAGCTGAAAAATTCCTTACTTATAAGAACGAAGATCCATTCTGGCCCGCCTGGGGAGAAGACCTGGTCCAGGCCGAGCTTGATCGTATGGAAAAATAGCCGGGGCGGTTCAATGGAGATAAGTGAAAGATTCACTATTTTCAGACTATGAAAATAGCCCAACAATTCAGAAGAGCATCGCTTCTATGCCTGGGAGTGATGATCCTGCTTGCAAGCGCATGCGATACAGAGCCGGTCAGGCAACCCAATATCCTGTTTGCCATTGCCGATGACTGGGGGTGGCCCCATGCCGGTGCCTATGGTGATCCCGTGGTTCAGACACCTGCCTTCGATCGACTGGCCGGTGAGGGAGTACTCTTTAACCATGCCTATATTTCCTCCCCCTCCTGCACGCCATCCAGGAATGCCATCCTGACGGGACAGTATCACTGGAGACTGGGACCCGGAGCCAACCTCTGGAGCACGCTTGATCCTTCTACGCCGGTATACCCCCTCTTGCTTGAGGATGCCGGCTACAAGATCGGACGCTTCAGGAAAAGCTGGGGGCCAGGGGATATCAGCAACTGGAAACGTCACCCGGCAGGACACGACTATACAGAAAGCGGGTTTGCAGCTTTTATGGCGGAGCGAAGCGATGACCAGCCCTTCTGTTTCTGGTTAGGTTCTTCGGATCCTCACCGTCCCTATGAACGGGGGACCGGAGTTCAGAGTGGGATGGAGCTGGAGAAGATTCGTCTTTTTGAATGCTTTCCCGATCATGAGATCGTAAGGAGTGATGTGGCCGACTACTACTACGAAGTGCAGCGTTTCGACACCCTGGTGGCCGATGCCATAAGGATCCTGGAGGAGTACGGGGAACTGGAGAATACCATCATTGTGATGACAGGCGACCATGGAATGCCTTTCCCCCGCTGCAAATCCAATAACTATGATTCAGGGGCCAGGATCCCCTTTGCAGTTCGCTGGGGCTCAGGCATTGCAAAACCTGGTCGCGTGCTGGACGATTTTATCAGCACCACCGATCTGGCGCCCACCTTCCTGGAACTGGCAGGTATTGAAATCCCGGAGGTGATGACCGGAAAGAGCTTCCTTGAACTGCTGAGAAGTTCGGAAGAGGGCTTTGTGGACAAGGAGATACGTGACTATGTATTGCATGGAAAGGAGCGGCACGTACCCGGACAGGAAGAAGATATGGGAGGCTACCCGGTACGAGCCATCCGCACCCACGACTATCTTTATATAAGGAACTTTAAAGAGGAACGCTGGCCCTCCGGAACCCCAAACTACAAGGAGGCTGCCATCCCCTATTGCTGGCTGGGTGATTGCGACAACGGACCAAGCAAAACCTATATGGTTGACAACAAGGATATGAATCAGCACCACCGGGAGCTCTATATGCTTGCCTTTGGGAAACGTCCTGCTGAAGAATTATACGACTGCCGGAAGGATCCTGAACAACTGGTGAACCTGGCCGGAGATCTGGCCTACGCCGAGATCAAAGCGAAACTCTCGGCTCTGCTAATGGAACAACTGCTGGCCACCGGAGATCCCAGAGCCACCGGAGGCGGGGATGAATTTGATGTGGTTCCCTACCTCGGACATGGCCCCAGACATCCTTCCTATAATCCTGAAAAATAGGCCTCAATTTTCGAAAGGTGCTTTACGCAACCCATCGTCCATTTGGTGCATCTTAGGAGCAGTATCAATTTTTAAAACTCCCGACATGAAAAATCTATGGATCTTGCTGACAATCATGGCACTGTCAGCTTTCTCCTGCTCTGAGCCCAATTTAATTATGAACGATGGGCTCAACTCACAATCCGACGGCCTGTACGGATTAACTAACAATGGTTATAGGGGAGGCGAAGGCGACCAGTACACCGATTTTGGTGAAAATCCATTTATCAATGCAAGTGAAAATCCGGTTTCAACTTTTGGCATTGATGCTGATGGTGCCTCCTATGCTAATATGAGAGGCTATGAGAGTGACGGCTACAGGATCCCCCCGGAGGCAGTCCGGGTGGAAGAATTCATCAATTACTTCAACTTTGACTATCCCGATCCATTCTCAGAGCATGTATCCATTAACAGTGAAACTGCAGTATGCCCGTGGAACACGGAGCACTACCTCCTGCGAATCGGACTCAAAGGAAAGGAGCTGAACGGGGACCGTCCCCCTGCCAATTTTGTCTTCCTTATTGATGTATCGGGCTCTATGTCAGGCGAAGATAAGATCGGAGTGCTTAAATCAGGATTTAAGAGACTGGCCGAACAACTTACTGAAAATGACAGGGTAGCCATAGTAACTTATTCAGGCAGTGTTCGCGTAGCCCTGGAGTCGGTAAGCGGATCTGAAACCGAGCAGATCAAGAAGGCGATTGATCAACTTACGGCCGGAGGAAGCACGGCCGGAGGTGCAGCCATGGAGATGGCCTATGAGATTGCCACAGATAACTTTATTGAAGGCGGCAATAACCGGATTGTGCTGGGAACCGATGGGGACTTCAATGTAGGAGTCTCTTCCACCGAAGCACTTATTGAGATGGTACAGGATTTTCGTGAACTTGAGGTCTTCCTGACCATCTGTGGAGTGGGACACGGCAACCTGAATGAATCCATGATGGAACAGGTGGCCAACAAAGGAGACGGCACCTATGAATACATCGACAACGGGGATCAGATCTACAAAGTGTTTGTACAGGAATATGACAAGTTCTTTGCCGTGGCCAAAGATGCCAAGATCCAGATCACATTCGATCCCACCTTTGTGGATTCCTACCGGCTCATCGGATATGAGAACAGGGCGCTTGAAGATACAGAGTTCGAGAACGACACGGTCGACGCGGGAGAGATTGGAGCATCCCAGACCATCACAGCACTTTACCAGCTTGTTCCCAGGGGCAGGGCATCGGGCAGCTTTGGGGACCTGGAGTTCAGGTATAAAATTCCCGGACAGGATCACAGCAGGTTGCTTGTACACAGCCTGAATAATAACCGGAGTGAGTTCGCTCATAGCTCCGAGAACATGCGTTTCGCTGCTTCCCTGGCCGGATTTGGAATGCTGCTAAAAAACTCTGAATACAGTGGAGATGTAAGCTATGACCAGGTAAAGGAGTGGGCCAGTAATGCCCGATCCTATGACCCCTTCGGATTCAGGGAAGAGTATATCGAACTGATCGAGCGGGTGAAGAAACTGGATTAACTACAACACCCGAAGCACATCTTCGAGGGTGATCACCTGGTCCATGTAGGTTGGAATGGAGGCTTCACTGGTAGCAAATTTCAGCTCCAGGGGATTCCCAATTTTTGAAAGAATCTGCAACTCCGTCAGTTCTCCGTCTATCCAAGCCATATCCACCTGGAAACCTCCCCGGGCCATTAGCCCGCTTACCCTGCCGGTCTTCCAGACATCCGGAAGGGCGGGCAGAAGCTCCACGTACCCTGCGTGCGACTGTATCAGCATTTCGGCAATCCCTGCTGTTCCCCCGAAGTTCCCGTCAATCTGGAAAGGAGGATGATTGTCAAAGAGGTTGGGGAGCGTGGATTTTTCAAAAAGCTTCTGAACATGATGGTGGGCCTGTTCCCCGTCCTTCAAACGGGCATAAAAGTTGATCATCCAGGCCCTGCTCCAGCCGGTATGTCCCCCACCGTGCTTCAGGCGATAATCAAGCACCTTTTCTGCGGCCTCCATATATTCCGGGCTATCGGTCCAGTTATACTGGGGCGAAGGATAAAGTCCATAGAGATGCGACATATGCCGGTGTCCGGGCTCCACCTCGATAAGTCCTTCTTCGGACCACTCCAGGATTCTTCCATCGCTTCCAATCTCCACCGGTGCCAGCTGTGCCAGCTGGTCCTTCAACAAGGATCTGAATTCCTCATCCCTGTCCAGCACCTTGCTGGCTTCGATCACCGAGGTGAAGAGGTGCCATACAATCTGAAGGTCCATGGCCGGCCCCATGTTGATGGCTGCCGTATCTCCTGCTGGTGTGGCGAAACGATTCTCAGGAGATATGGAGGGCCCGGTTACCAACTTCCCGGTTTTGGGATGCTCTACCAGGAAATCGGACAAAAAGAGGGCTGCTTCACGCATTACCTCATAGCCATATTCATCCAGGAAAGTGAAATCGCCGGTGAAGAGGAAATGCTCCCAGATATGGGTGGCTGACCAGGCGGCCCCCATGGGCCACATGCCCCAGTTGGGAGAACCAAACAACTGGGTCTGGTGCCATGCATCGGTAGTGTGGTGAGCCACAAAGCCACGGCAATTGTAAGTCTTTCTGGCTGTCTCTCTTCCACTCTCCCTAAGATCTCCGATAAAATAAAGATAAGGAAGATGACACTCCGACAGGTTGGTAATCTCTGCCGGCCAGTAATTCATCTGCAGGTTTATATTGATATGGTAATCTGAATTCCAGGGTGGCTCCAGAAGCTCGTTCCAGATTCCCTGCAGGTTGGCAGGCAGATTTTTATGAAGTTCTCCCTGCCTGGAACTGCTGATAAGGAGGTAACGGCCATAATTAAAGTAAAGTGCAGCCAGTCCCGGATCCTCTTTACCCTTCGAAACATGCACCAGGCGTTCATTGGTGGGCAGAAGTGAAGCAGACGACGAACCCAGGTCCAGGGATACCCGGTCAAACAGGCCCTTGTACTTCTCCAAATGTTCATTCAGAACCCGGTTGTAGTTGCATTCCATGGTGCGAATCATACATTTTTCGCATTCCGCCCATTTTGCTTCTCCAAAATAATCTGTTGCCGCAAATACCCTGATCTCAAGATCGGTGGTACCATGAACCTGCAAACCAAATCCTGATGAATGGATATGGCCATCCTTCAGAAGTACCTTCAACCTTGTTTCGAACAGGACTCCACCCAGGGTATCCACATATTGCT
>JAYEOJ010000462.1:0-2400 GCA_034722835.1 Bacteroidota bacterium
AGATTTCCGTAGGAAAGAGATGCATCCACCTCATCAAATCCATTGCTCAGGGTAGCTATCTTTGCATTGGTATATGCGGAATGCAGGTTAAGGACCTTGTTCAGTTTTCCGAACTTGAGTCCGGAATACTTCAATTTAGCCACAAAGCTGTCCACCTCATCGAAATAGTATTTATCATACATTCCCTCGGTTACGATTCCACCGACTTTTTCACCCAGCAACTTGGAGTACTTGCTTTCCACAAAAATCATTTTTGAGAGATTAACTTCCAGATCGCTGTAGGATACTTCCACTTCCAGCCACCCTGCTTCATCAATTACCCCGTCTGAATAGGCCATATCTATTACACTATAAGGCTTCTCATTTCCCCTGGATAGTGTTCCGGCCTTCAGGTTTCCGTATTTCAGATCAATCCTTACCAGTTCGCTTGCCTCCTGGATAAACAGGTCCCCATAGGAGTTTTCCATATCCAGGTTCACCCATGCCGGAGCCTTGATGGTGATCTTAATACTGGTTCTGACATTTCTCGACCACCCATTCTCCATCTCGGTTACCACGGAAATATTGTTCCCACTTTTACCAATTTTAATATCCACTTTCTTCAGCGCTTCCTCCGCCCGGTTCTGGGAAGAAGCATCCACCTCCACCACAGCCAGGATATCCACCTCACTCTTGTCCCAGGTAAGCAATTCCACATCCGAATACTTGGTATCCGTGGTAAGGGTCACCCCCTTATTCACATCATAGTTTTCGGAATATTCCTTCCTGGCATCCTGTGCAGAAAGAGAAAAGCTTACTGTAACAATCAGGAGCAATGACAGGAGCAAACTTTTCGATTTAAATACTCTCTTTTTCATAATTTTCAGATATTTCTGATTTGACTTGGTTCAATTGTGTAATAATCTGGTCCATGACCTCCAGTTTGAGCTGGTAGTGACGGATCAGGGCACTGACCACCCGGTCATCGTCCGGATTGGCCTTAAGGTCTTTCATTAGCTGCTGGTGGTAGCTCTCCAGGTCCTTCAATTCATCAAGCAGAACAGCTTTCTCTTCTGCATCTTCAAAATTGAAATCCCTGATTTCATTATACTTCGCATCTACCTGAGAGGTATAGTAGAAATCGGCTTCCATAACAGCTGCGGGGATCTCCTGCTGGGCCACCTTACTGCCACTCTTATCCTTTCTGACCAGGAGAATGGCTGAAGTTAGAATAATGGCCACAGAAGCAGCTACCTGGATGGCATGTCTGAAACGGATCCGCCGAACCGGAACCCGTACCGGAAACCTCTCCAACTTCTGCAGGAAACGATCCTCATGACCCTCCCGGGGCCGGTCGGAATCCAGCAACAGCCGCTGCTCTTTGATCTGTTTTTCTATATCATTCATGGTCATCACTATTTCTCTTCAACAGTTCGATCAATTTCTTTTTCGCCCTGTGGTACTGTGTTCTCGATGTGGCATTGGAGATATTCAATATGGAGCTTACTTCATCGTGGTCGTACCCTTCCAGAAGAATAAGCGAAAGTACGATCCTGTATCCTTCCGGAAGACCGTAGATCGCATTTTTGATCGCTTCGGCCCTGTATTCCACATCCACCTGTCCGGAACTTTCTTCCACCATCTCTCCAATATCACCAGCATCTTCCAGGGAGATTTGTTCCTTCTTTAATCGAAGGAAATCCAGGGCCTTGTTGATCACAATCCGCTTCAACCACGCCCCGAAACTAACTTCTCCCCTGTAGCTCTCCAGCTTTGTAAATGCCTTTAAGAACGCTTCCTGCATGACGTCTTCCGCATCATCGGAATCACCTACAATTCGCAGGCTTGTATTGTACATGGCTACATGATAGAGCCGGTACAATTCGAACTGAGCTTTCCGATCCCCTTTTTTACAGGCCTCTACAAGATCCAGATGCCTGGGTGTATAGGTTTCAGATTTCCCATTTTCTGACACAATGACGAAGGATTATTTGAAATGTTGCACGTAAGATATAAAAAAGCCTTCTGCCTGCATAAGTAAAATGTGTACCTTGACCCGGAATCACCTGACTTCAAAAAGATCCTTTTTACTTTTATTTGCCGTTAAGCAGCTGAATATTATGAACTTATTTAATAGAATCCCTGTTGTATGTGCTCTGGCAATCCCCCTGTCTGTACTTATTTCGTGCAATAAACTCCCGGAAACTGATTTTATCTGGGGGCCCGAAGATAATCCCGAAGCCGGAGATGTTATCTGGTTTACCAATAAAACTCCCGAGGCATCTTTCTATGAATGGAGATTTGGTGATGAATCCGAATCCACCCTGGAGAATCCTACACACATATACGCTGAGCCGGGTAACTATGAAGTAGAACTCACAGGTTACAATGATGCCGGTGGCCAGACAAAGAGCATCACCA
>JAYEOJ010000463.1:0-9795 GCA_034722835.1 Bacteroidota bacterium
TGATGGTTCGTGATGCAGAAGCGGGGGAGCAGCTGGTTGACAGCATGCTCGGATTGATGGAGAACCAGGCAGAGCAGGAGCTTTTATCAAAGAATATAAAACAACTCGGTATTGCCGATGCCTCGCAGAGGATCGCTGCCGAGGCAGAACTAATATTGGCTGAACAATGATATGGACCAATCTTGATAGTGTCTATTTTATTGGTGTGGGCGGCATCGGAATGAGTGCCCTGGCCCGTTATTTTGTAAGCCAGGGAAAAGCAGTGGCAGGATATGACCGTGTTTCTACTGCACTAACCGATCAACTGGTACGTGAGGGAGTTGATATCTTTTTTGAGGACCGGTCGCAGCTTATTCCGGGAGCATTCCGAAATCCGGAGCGAACCCTGGTGATCTACACACCTGCTGTTCCTGAGATACATCAGCAGCTGAATTATTTTCGAAAAGGAGGATTCCGTGTGATCAAGAGATCGGTGGCCCTGGGTGAAGTCTTTAATACAGGCAGGGGTGTGGGTGTGGCAGGTACCCATGGCAAGACATCCATCTCTACCATGCTGGCCCATATCCTTCACTCCTCGACCCTGGGATGCAATGCCTTTCTGGGGGGGATCAGCAAGAACAGTTCCAGCAATCTCTATCTCGATCCCGCCTCGAAAGTTATTATTGCCGAGGCAGATGAATTTGACCGGTCCTTCCTGACCCTCTTTCCCGAAATTGCTGTGCTATCCTCCATGGATGCCGATCACCTCGATATTTATCATTCGGAAGAGAACATCCGCCTGGGTTTTGAATCTTTCATCAGCCAGATCAGGGAGAAGGGAAAACTAATACTGAAATTTGGACTCAGCCCGAAGGTACCCGATCATGTGACCGTCTTTACCTATTCAGTCGATCAGAAGGAAGCCGATTACCATGTGGAGAACCTGACTCGGGATGGCTTGGGATACAGCTTCACCGTGCGTACTCCTAATTCGCTTCTGCCGGCAATCAAGTTGCAGATACCGGGCATGTTGAATGTGGAGAACGCCCTGGCAGCTGTGGCTGTGGCACATCAGATGAGTCTGGCAGCGGATGGTATTGTTCATGCGCTTGCAGAATACCAGGGTGTGCAGCGACGCTTTGATGTGCAGGTTCACAGTGAGCGAAGAGTCTATATTGACGACTACGCGCATCATCCCACAGAAATTACTGCCTTTCTTTCTTCGGTAAAGGCACTCTTCCCGGATAAAAAGATCACAGGAATCTTCCAGCCTCATCTTTTTTCCAGGACCCGTGATTTTGCAGATCAGTTTGCAGAGAGCCTGCAGATGCTCGATCAGTTGATCCTGATGGAGATCTACCCGGCAAGAGAAGAGCCGATCCCGGGAGTAAGCTCAGAGTTGCTGCTGGATCTGATTCAGATGGATGAAAAGGTACTTATTAAGCGGGAACAACTACTGAGGGTGGTGAAGGAGCGGGATCCCGAAGTACTGGTGACCATGGGAGCAGGTGATATTAACCAGTTTGTAGGACCACTTAAGGAGTGGTGTATGAGAATATGATTAGAAGGATTCTGAAAATATTGACCTGGATAGGAATTGCTGCATGGTTTGTGGTGATCCTGGGATTTGTTTCGGGTGAAGCGGACCAGGTGCTTTGTACACGAATCGATGTGGTGGTTTCCGATACGGTTCACAGCAGGTTTGTAACCGGTCCGGATATCAGGGCCTTGTTCCGGCAAGAAGGATTGCAATTGCAGGGCTACCCCCTGAAGGAGATCAATACCAGGGAGCTTGAGAGTCTCCTGGAGAAGAATCCCTATATTAAAAATGCTGAAGTGAGCACCGATGTAAGCGGCAGGATGGAAATCAGGCTGGAACAGCGGGTTCCACTGGTACGGATCATGCCAAACGGAAGGGAAGGATTTTATCTTGATACCGAGGGAGAGGTTCTCCCGCTTTCAGAAAAATTTGTGCCACATATCTTCCTGGTAACAGGAAACATTGACCTATCCGATGATTCATCTGAAGGACAAAAACAACTGGAAGAGATTTACCGTTTTTGCTCCCATGTATGCGGACATCCCTTTTGGAGCGAACAGATTGTGCAGCTGTATGTGAATCGCAGGGGAGAATATGAGTTGATTCCCAGGGTAGGAGCTCATCAGATTCTGATGGGGAGCATGGAGGAGTGGGAGATTAAGCTGAGAAACCTGGAATTACTTTACCAGCAGGGACTCTCTGCATATGGGTGGAACAGTTACAGAACCATTAAATTGAAATATACCAATCAAGTAATATGTACTAAACGTTAAGACTATGGCAACAAAAGAAAAGATTGTAGCTGCGGTGGACATCGGTACAACCAAGATCGTAAGCCTGGTAGGCAGGTTGAATGAACAGGGCAAACTGGAAGTCCTGGGCATCAGTCAGACGCCTTCCAAAGGCGTTAAACGCGGAGTTGTGTTGAATATCGAGGAAACCGTGAATGCAATTCAAACCACTTCGTCCGAAGCCATTGAGCAATCGGAGATTAAATTCAATGAAGTTTTTGTGGGAATTGCGGGACAGCATATCAAGTCTGTGAAAAACAGGGGATATATCAACCGCGACTCTTACGATGATGAGATCACCCGCGATGATGTGCAGAAGCTGATCAACGACATGTATAAGATTCCCGTGGACGTGGGTGAGGAAATCCTCCATGTGCTCCCACAGAGCTATATTGTCGATAATGAGACCGGAGTGAAGAACCCGGTGGGTGTATTCGGGAAGCGTCTGGAAGCCAATTTCCATATTGTGATCGGTCAGATCTCATCAGCCAGGAACATTGAAAAATGCATCAACAGGGTTGGCTTTGATGTGAAGCAGCTGGTGCTGGAGCCCCTGGCTTCCAGTGCTGCGGTGCTGACCGACGATGAGAAGGAGGCCGGGGTGGCCCTGGTGGATATTGGAGGTGGCACCACCGATGTAGCTGTCTACTACGATGATGTAATCCGCCATACAGCTGTGATCCCCTTTGGGGGTAATGTGATTACCCGCGATATCAAAGAGGGGTGTGCCATTCTGCAGCGGCAGGCCGAATCGCTGAAGATTCAGTTTGGATCTGCTCTGGGCGATCTTGCCCAGGAAGATAAGGTAGTTACCATCCCGGGAATTTCCGGAAGGGAACCCAAGGAGATAAGTTTCCGGAGCCTGGCATACATTATCCAGTCACGCATGGAAGAGATCATAGATGCGGTCAGTTATGAAATTGAGAATTCCGGTTACATGGATAAACTGAGTGCCGGCATCGTGCTCACAGGAGGTGGTTCCATGTTGAAACACCTGAACCAGCTGGTGAAGTTCAAAACCGGTATGGATGTCCGGCTTGGTTTCCCGAGCGAAATGCTGGCTCCTGACACTATCGACGAGATCAATCAGCCCATGTTCTCCACCTCGATAGGCCTCCTGATAAAGGGCCTGGAGTACTATAATGAGAAGAAAGAAGAAATGGAGATCCAGAAGCCAGAAGAATCCGAGGAGTCCGAAGCGGTGGAAGAGCAGACAGAGGATAAGAAACCCCTGACAGGCAAAATCCGTGACAAAATAACAAAAGGCCTGGAAATTATTTTTAATGAGACTGATGTGAACATGTAGAAAATCCAAACCCATGGAAGATTTAATGAATTTCGACCTGCCGCCTGAGCGTTCATCCGTTATCAAGGTAATTGGTGTAGGAGGCGGAGGAAGCAACGCGGTGAACCACATGTACAAGAAGGGGATCCAGGATGTGAACTTTGTGGTATGCAATACCGATGCCCAGGCACTACACAATAGTCCGGTAGCTGTAAAATTACAGTTGGGAGATGTGTTGACAGAGGGGAGAGGTGCCGGCAGTAAAGCCGAGATTGGAAAGCAGGCGGCCATGGAGAGCGTCGATAGAATCAAGGAGGTATTGTCCAGTAATACCAACATGGTTTTTATCACGGCCGGCATGGGTGGAGGAACCGGCACCGGTGCTGCACCTGTGATTGCCAGTGCTGCGAAAGAAATGGGAATACTGACTGTTGCCATAGTCACCATTCCCTTTCGCTTTGAAGGACCGGAGCGTATCAACCAGGCCATTGAAGGCATCAACCAGTTGAAAGATCATGTGGATTCCCTGCTGGTAATTAACAATGAAAAGCTGCGGGAGATCTATGGAAATCTGACCGTAAGCAAATCATTTGAGAAGGCCGATGATGTTCTGGCCATTGCCGCCAAGGGCATTGCGGAGATCATTACCGTTCACGGCTATATCAATGTGGATTTTGCCGATGTGCAAACTGTCATGAGCAACAGTGGGGTGGCCATCATGGGTTCTGCCATTGCTTCGGGCGAAGATCGGGCAAGACAGGCCATTGAACAGGCGCTCACCTCACCACTTCTGAACAACAACGATATTGAAGGGGCCAGGAGCGTACTGCTCAACATTACATCCGGATCGGAGGAAATCACCATGGATGAGGTAAGCGAAATCACCGATTATGTGATAAGTGCCACATCGCGCGATACCACCCTGATCTGGGGAATCGGAAGTGATGAATCCCTGGGCAAGGAGATCAGTGTTACCATCATTGCCACCGGATTCAGGATGAACAGCATCCCTGAAGTTTATGTAGGCAGAAAACAGACACATAAGGTACCCTTGCGCGATTCTGGAAAAGGTGCCGATGGAACCGGCAGCCGTTCCAATGTGATTCCAGCCCAGGGTTCCCTGTCTTTTGGAGTGAAAGACAAAGAGGATTCGGAGGAGTATATCCTGATGGATCAATCGGAAGAGACAGATCCCGAGACCAGGGAAAAAAAGCTGGCCGACCGAGTGAGGAACCTGCGTGAGACCCATGAAAAACTGAGAGACAGGGGTTATCTGAGCAGTACGGGTGACGATGAAATTGAAGAGCTGGAGAATGTGCCTGCCTATGTGCGCAAAAACATCCCCATCGATCAGCAAAAACACTCGGAGGAGATAGAGGTAAGTCGCTACCGGCTTTCTGATAACAAGGAGAAGGGCGAGGGAGGAGGACCAAAGCTTAGTCCCGACAACCCCCACCTGCATGATAATGTAGATTAATTATAAAAAAAGGCACCCAATCGGGTGCCCTTTCTTTTATGCTCTAAAATTTTGAGATGCTTTCTATGCGAAGTAATTAACGAATGTTAATTACAGAGCTAGTTGTAGAAAATTTCGAGGCGGTTATCTTTTACCTTGGCCGCATCAACCAGTGCATTGTAAGCTTCAAAGTTGCTCCTCGATTCCAGGGCGTACTTTAACCTTGCCTTAGTTGCTTCATCATCTCCTGCAGCCGCAGGATCCTCGGTACGGTTTGTCACAGCAATCACGAAGACACCGCTTTCACCCACCAGGGGAGCAGATATCTGGTCCAGGGGCAGGTACATGGAAGCGCCCACCACATAAGGTTCCAGTCCAACACCGGCAACATAGGTATTGGCAAACTTGATCTGGGTGGCTTCGCCCACATAAGCATCGTTTTCAGCTCCGAATTGAGTCAGGTCAGTAGCTCCTGCAAGCTGCTCATTAAACATCTGAACCAGTTTTTCAGCCTTCTTTTCTTTCTTTACGGCCAGGGTCAGTTCTGCGCGCACACTTTCCAGGTCTGCATATCCTTCTTCCCTGGCTTCGGTCAGTACGGCAATGATGTATTTATCATCGCTCTCACTGAAAATATTACTGACACTGTTCACCTCGGAAGTATAGGCCCATTTGGTAATTCTCACCGGATCTTCAATACCGGGAATGGTCGACTGGTCCTTTGCAATATTGGGAGCGAATCTGGGATCCAGACCAAATTCCCTGGCCTGCTCAGTAAATTTCTCCAGGTCGGTGGCTTTCCCTCTGAATTTAACGGCCCGGTTATAGTAGTCCTGATTGGTTTCATCACTGGCAAATATGTGCCTTACAACTGTTGCTACCTGAACTTTTTTCACGGGTCTGCTTTGCTCCTCTATCTTGATAATGTGGGTGCCAAATTGTGTTTCGGTGGTGACAATGTCTCCTTTGTTGTTTTCAAAACAGGCATTGTTAAAAGCGGTCACCATGTTGCCCTCTGTGAACCATCCCAGGTCGCCACCGATGGCGCGATTGCTTTCATCGGCCGAATATTCCATGGCAATCAGGTTAAAATTGCCTCCGTTCTCTATGACACCTTTCAGGCTGTCGGCCACTTCAGTGATCAGCTGCCTGTTCCCACCATACGCCTGGAGAGAGAGCAGGATATGACGTACTCTTACTGAGTCGGCTCTCATCTGTGAACCAAAGGAGCGGGCCAGTTTATAAGACTCCCCATCGCGATAGGGACCAACGATGGTTTCTTCGCCGGCTTCGAAAACGGAATCCTTAATAAGTTCGGGCAGCTCTTCATAGGTATAGAACCTCTCATCGAAAGGTTCGTCGGAAGTACCATTCACATAACGGGGAATCTCATCTCCTGATATTCTGCTGTATTCGACCAGTGTCTGGGAGGACCAGTACCTGGCACTTTCCACATCTTTTTCACTGGGTTCTACTTCAAATACCACGTACTGGAAGGTTCTGGAAGCGTCCTGCTTATAAGTCTCCCGGTGTTCCTTGAGGTAGGCCTTCAAATCTGCATCAGTGATGGTGATATCTTCATCTGCAATCTCGGTAAATGGCCTGGAGATAAACGCAAAGTCGGTACTTTTGGCGCTTTCAGTCACATAGTCTTTCAGGTCCAGAGAGGAAGGCTGAAATCCTTTTCTCACCAGGTTGAAATACTTCTGGTTCATTTTCTCCTCTACGATCTCATTTTCGATAAATAACCAACGCTTCTTTTCCTGAGCAAACTGAGGATTATCCAGACTATTGAAATAGTTGGTCATCACAGCCCGGTTCAGTTGCCCGGTTTCGGGATTGGAAAACATCTGCCTGATAATAGGGTGTGGCTCACTCAGCGCCGGATTTGAATTCAAGCCCATGCTCTGGTCGCCTGTGATCATGGTCTTCAGTTCATCTGCACTCACGTAAATACCAAGCTTCTCGTAGGAACGTTCCATGATGGTTTCTCTTATCAGTCTTCTCCAGGTCTCCTGCTGGATCTGCCTTTCAAGCTCAGCATCCAGTGATTGTCCGCCTGCATTAAGCTCGTAAAACTCCCTCAGGGCCTTTTCCCGGTTCATGTAGTCGTTCACCCCAATTCCTTTTCCATTGATCTCTGCAACGGATCTTTTTCCCATTGAGCTGCTTCCTGAACCCATCATGTCACCTAGGATAAATGCAAAAAGTGCAAGTCCGATCACGACGGCTACAAGTATTCCTGCTCTGTTCCTGATATTCTGTAATGTTGCCATTTATATAATAACTGTTTAACTGGTTCTTGTCCTCAATTTTTGAGCGTACGAATATAGTAATAATTAGAGGTTTAATACACAAAGAATGGATGAAAATTGTGTAATCAGGAGCGGATCACCTTCAGCTCGGCCTCTTCGATACGGTTTGAACTGACATCTGTTATGGTTATCAGGAAGTTATCAAGCTCCACCGTGGTCTCTTTTTCAGGGATGCTTTCATAGTGGTAGATGATATATCCTGCCAGGGTATCGTACTCTTTTGATACGGGGATACCCAGCTTATATTTTTCATTGAGATAGTCGATTTCATGACGCCCTGAAAGCAGAAAGTGATTTTTCTCCAGCTTTTTTTCCACCAGGTCGCTGGTATCATGTTCGTCCTCAATCTCCCCAAAGATTTCTTCGATAATATCTTCGGTAGTGATCAGACCCGAAGTCCCCCCAAACTCGTCCACCACCAGGGCAATACTCTTTCCATCTTTGATAAAGCCTGTAAGCAGTTTGTTTACCGGAAGGGTTTCCGGGACAATCTGTATCTCTTTGAGATGGGATTTGATCCTTGCCGGTTTCAATAAAGCGTTCGGACAAATCTTCCAGCGTTGCGTCCACTTCAAGGGCAATCACTTCGGTTCTGGGAATCATGCACTCCCGGACTTTCAGACCGGAAAACTCCAGAGCGTTCTTAAATATTTTCAAATCTCCGGTCTCCTCACCATCTGTGGTTTGTTCCGGTGGAACGGTGGTAAGGAAATGGTCCAGGTCAACTTTCCCGAATACGGGTTCGGCATCGGCCGTATCTGGTTTGACCCTCAGCAGGTATTTCATGGTAAAGTTGGAGATGCCAATGGTAAGAATAGTTACCGGGTACAGGACGGCATAAAAGAGCATAATGGGCAAACTCAGCAAGCGAAGCGAATTATTGGGATTGATCCGGAAGAGGGTTTTTGGCAGAAATTCGGCAGTAAGCAGGATAATCAGGGTAGAGATCAGGGTCTGGACAAGCAGAACAGCAGCATTGGCATTATCTCCCAGAATGTTACGGATTGGCTGCTCAAGAAGCATGGCAAACGCGATCCCGTAGATGACCAGGGCTATATTATTACCCACAAGCATGGTGGCGATGAACCTGGAGGGATACTTGGTAAAAAAGCTGACCATGCCTGCAAAAGCTTTCTTCCGTTTCCTGTCAATCTCGACCCTGAGCTTGTTGGAGGAGACAAAAGCGATCTCCATACCTGAAAAGAAGGCTGAGAACAGCATGGAAACCACTATAAGGGTAATCAGTTGCAAAAAATTCATGGCTTACCTTCGGTTGATTCTCGAACGTCTTCTTAAAAAGTACATGGCAAATGCAAGGAAGGAAAAGAGAAAATAATACCAGCTTTCACCGAGACCCGAATCCATTAAAAGGTCTACTGCCATAAAGAGCATTAGTCCACCGAAAACAAACCAGACTATTTCAAAAAAACCGGATACACTACTCCTCATCCTGAACGTTTATAGTACCACTTGAACCAATTAATTGCCAGTTGGACAGGTCCTGATGCGATCTGAAGCCCTTTTTGCCGTAGAGGGTATTCCCTTCACTATGCACCCTGGTATAAGAGTCTGAATAGATGATTGCTTCGTTCTCATCCCAGAACAGCTCGTCGGTATACAGGGCATCCCCGCTTTCAAATTGCTGTGCCACCACATTTCCCGTGGCATGCCAGAGCCGTTCCTCCATATAATAGATGGTATAGTCGGCCCTGAGCTCCGATTCTATCTTCGCGGAGTCGTTGTAAAAATAGACTTCCAGGCCTTTTTCAAATTCCATATAGGGCCTTTCTGCAGTAGGATATTGTTTATATTCCGGGGCCAGGATCTGTACCTTGACTTTGGCCGAATCGCTGTATATGACCTCGATATTTGTACCCTTGACAGTTGGAGCGTCCGACTCATCGGTAAGCAGGTTGATACGCTCGATATCATTCTCACATCCCCATAGTAAAAACACCAGGAAAAGCATGTAGCCCACACGAATATTGAGGATCTTTCGCATTGCACAAACGTACATATAGTTTTTTATGATTACAATATACAGCTATTATAAAAAACTATATGGGAGTAACCTACTATGACTTTCATTTTTGTATTCTTCAGAACAAAAATGAAAGTTTTATTGAGGAACGATAGAGAAAAAAAAGCCACCCGGATAGGGGCGGCTTTTCAATATGAAGTGTTCAGGTTCTATTTTCTTGATCTGACAGTGGTGTATTCATTGATACATCCTTTCACCTGGTAAGAATCACCATCTTTAATATCCCTGAAGAAAACCTCTTCGTGGTTGGGATACTGCGATTTATAATCATTCAGTTTCTTGTTGGCATCGGCAGCAACGCTAGGATCCACCGATTTGGCTTTGGTATATTTATCAGCCGCTACCCAGAATGCCGTGCGTTTTTCAAAGTCGTCACCCAGATTGTCTC
>JAYEOJ010000464.1:0-9794 GCA_034722835.1 Bacteroidota bacterium
AGCTTATATTCTCATCCCCTTGTACTTTGCCACCCTGGAGGACAAAGAGGAGAAACGCATGGTGGTAATAGATAATTCCGGACTCTTTACCCAACAGGGCCCCCATGGTGCTGCTTTTATTATTCCGGAGACAGAAACGCTTAAGTTTCAGGTAGTTGAAGGAATCCCCATCGAAACATTCAGGCAGACATTCGATGAGTCGGGCTACTATGCCCTGCTCTTCATCCCCGCCAATATCCTGGCTTCGGAATCGTCCCTGATTTATTCCACCAAGCAGACCTCTGTTGAGATTTCGGAGTACCTGAAGCGCTCCATGGAGAACGAGATTGAAGATCTGAAACTGGCCCAGCATGAGATTGAGGGCATCGACAAGATCCTGGCTGAAGTGGAGACCAACATCAAGGTCCGGAACATCAAGTGGACCAAGGACGGAAAAACCCAGGAGAGCAACACTGCCGTGGTTATGGGCCTGGGGTATCTGGCAGGAATGCTGATCTTCTTTTTCATCTTCTTTTTTGGCTCCCAGGTGATGCGCGGAGTGATCGAAGAAAAGGTGAGTCGCATTATTGAAGTCATAGTCAGTTCGGTAAAACCATACCAGCTGATGATGGGCAAGATCATCGGAGTGGGACTTACCGGTCTGACCCAGTTCCTGATCTGGATGATCCTTTCAGCCGTACTGGTCACCGGACTGAAAGCAGCTTTCTTCCCCGAACTGAACCAGACTCCCACCGAACAGGTGGTTGCTTCCGATCTTTTTGACCAGGATGCGGGAGCTAAGAACCTGGAGCAGCAATCCCCCGAACTTCTGGCCAATGAAGATATGGATACGGCACAGGAGATTTTTGCTTCCCTGAAATCCATCAATGCAGGGGTGATGATCGGCTCCTTCCTTTTCTTCTTTATTTTCGGTTACCTGCTGTATGCAGCCATGTTTGCGGTGATCGGATCGGCTGTGGACAATGAGACGGATACACAACAGCTGATATTCCCGGTCATTTTGCCTTTGATCCTGGGTATCTATGTGATGATCAGCGCCATAAACAATCCGGATAACGCATTATCATTCTGGTTCAGCATGATCCCTTTTACTTCCCCTGTGGTCATGATGGTACGGATCCCCTTCGGAGTACCCTGGTGGCAGCTGGCCCTTTCAGGTTCCCTGCTCATCGCTACCTTCCTGGGAATGACCTGGGTGGCTGCAAAGGTTTATCGCACCGGGATCCTGATGTATGGCAAGAAGGCCAGCTACAAAGAGATCTGGAAATGGCTAAGATATAGCTCATGATCACTGCAATACTCGATTTTGGCACCAATACCTTTAACCTTCTGATCGCTGAACGAAAGGAGCGCGGCTTCAACATTCTGCTCAGCAGCAAGCAACCTGTAAAGCTGGGACGCGGCGGGATCCAGGCAAACCGGATTACCCCCGATGCGCTTGAGCGCGGCTTTGTGGCCATCCAGAACCACATGGAAACCATCCGGAATTATGAGGTGGACGAGATCAGAGCCTTTGCCACTTCGGCCATCCGGAATGCTGACAACGGGGAAGAATTCACCGAAGAGGTTCGACGGCGTTTTGGTTTCCGCACCAGGATCATCCCGGGCGACAGGGAAGCCGAACTGATCTACAAGGGCGTCCGCCAGGCAGTCTCCTTCAGGGAGGAGAATGACATGATTCTGGATATCGGGGGGGGCAGCATAGAGTTTATCATATGCAACAACCAGGGAATTGTCTGGAAGCAGAGTTTCGAACTGGGGATGGCACGCCTGCTGGAGCGTTATACCCTTTCGGATCCCATCACTTCTGAGGAAGTCAGGGTGCTGGAAGACTATTTCAGACAGGAACTGGCTCCCTTGCAGGAGGTGGTCAAAAAGGAAAAACCGCGCATCCTGATTGGAGCCTCTGGCTCCTTTGATACCTTTCAGGCCATCATTCAGCACCGCAAGGGACTGGAATCTGATAATAATTACGGCAGGGAGATTTCGCTCAGGGATTACTCCAGATTACACAAGGCTCTGCTTCGCTCAACACGGGAGGAACGCCTGGCCATGCCCGGTATGGAACCGGTACGGGTGGAAATGATTGTGGCCGCCACGATTTTTGTTAGTTTTGTGATGCGTGCCTGCCAGATCAAGGTCCTGTATCACTCAGAATTTGCACTGAAAGAAGGAGTTATCTCAGAATTGGTGGGCATCTAAGTTCAAACGACTGTATATGGAACATATCCTGGTTATAGACGACGAAAGAAGTATCCGGAATACCCTTAAGGAGATTCTTGAATATGAAAAATTCAAGGTGGAGCTGGCCGAACATGGTGCCGAAGGACTGGAGAAATACAAAAACGGGAATTACGATATTGTGCTTTGCGATATCAAGATGCCCGAAATGGACGGACTGGAAGTACTGGAGAAGATAAGTGAAGAGGGGGGAGATGCCCAGGTGATTATGATCTCGGGACATGGAAACATTGACAATGCGGTGGAAGCCATCAAGAAGGGTGCTTTCGACTACATTGAAAAACCACTGGATCTGAACCGCCTGTTAATTACCATTCGGAATGCCCTGGATAAATCGACGCTGATCACCGAAACAAAGGTATTGAAGAAAAAGGTGAACAAAACCTACGATATGGTTGGTGAATCTACTGCCATTCAGCAGGTCAGAGAGATCATCGACAAAGTAGCCCCCACCGATGCCAGGGTATTGATTACCGGTTCCAACGGAACCGGCAAAGAGCTTGTGGCCCGCTCATTACATGAGAACAGTACCCGTGCCGCCGCACCCTTTATCGAAGTAAATTGCGCGGCTATTCCATCCGAACTCATTGAAAGCGAACTCTTTGGTCATGAAAAAGGGGCCTTTACCTCTGCCATTAAGCAGCGGAAGGGAAAATTTGAACAGGCCGACGGGGGCACCATTTTTCTTGATGAGATCGGCGATATGAGCCTCTCTGCCCAGGCCAAGGTCCTGAGGGCCCTGCAGGAGAATAAAATTTCCCGGGTGGGTTCCGACAAAGACATCAATGTGAATGTACGGATCATAGCTGCCACCAACAAGAATCTGAAAACCGAGATTGAGAAGAGCAGTTTCCGGGAGGACCTCTATCACAGGCTTAGTGTCATCCTGATCCAGGTACCCTCTCTGAACGAGCGACTGGAGGATATCCCCTTGCTGGCCGATCATTTTAATGCTTTGATCGCCGAAGAGTACGGGAATTCACCTAAAGTGATCAAAGAAGACGCCATCAAGGAACTTCAGAAGATCAACTGGACCGGTAATATCCGGGAGTTCCGCAATGTGCTCGAGCGACTGATTATCCTGTGCGAAAAGGAGATTACCGGCAAGGATGTAATCAATTATGCCATGCCCATTTCAAAGTAAGCTTCAATTCGGTGCTGATATTGATTGTTATTTTTCTTTTCATCCTTTCCATTTTTGGCTGGATGGTAAGCCACATTGTCAAAGGGGACAAGAAATTTGGTTTTTTGACAGAACCTGTAAAATTCATGTATACCTTCCCTGATCTTTTTTCCCAGTCCATTGAAGAGGTAAAAAACCTGCCAAAAACATTTGTTCCGACACCGGAGGATTTCGAATCCCATAACCATCTTGAAGATGACTTTCATGTGCTGACTACGTTTTCCGATACCGGCGATTCACGATCGATTGTATTGCTGAACCTTCAGAACGATTCCATACTATATAAATGGACCGTAGAAAATCCATTTAATGAGCATATCAGAATAATAAATCCCATCCTTTTCCAGGAAAAATCCCTGGTTTACTTCTTTGATGGTTTTTCGGGCCTGAGAAGAATTGATTCACTCACCAATCTGCTCTGAAAACAGGATAGTATTCTGGCCCACCATTCCATGAACCTGGATAGCAGGGGAAATCTCTGGATATGTTCCTTTACACCCGTGTTTTCTGCAACCGGGCTATATCAGTTAAATGGTCGAAGTGTTTTCTTTAAAGACAATTTCATCACGAAGCTTGATGCTGAAACCGGCAGAATCCTGTTTCACAAATCCCTGAGCAAAAATCTACAAACCAAAAAATAAAAAACTAAAGGAGCGAAGTCACAAAGACGGGATTATGATCGGTCTGGACTCAAACGAAGCTCTTGAGGAGTATTTCTTTAAAGTAAAAGCCAGGGACTCCTTTGTAAAGGAATCTCATTTGTCAGAATATTCAATATCACGGGAAGATTATTCAGATTACCTGGATTACCAGAGCATTATTAAACTGGACTACAATAAGATGTACCTAGCGAAAAACAACAACTTCCTGCTCAGGTACAAATCTGCCAGGGAGTTTAATGATGACTTCCTGATGGTGATCATGTTCCGCGATCCCTTAACTCATGCTGCCTCATTATTGGAGAAGCACCGTGAATATAAAGAATTGCATAAAAAAGATCCCTTTGTACTCGAATACATGAACTGGCTGGGGCACCATGAATTCGGGGTGAATCAGAAAGTATTCAAATTCCTCAACTCTGAGGAGATTGTACAGGGTGATAAAGGCTTCTTGGACTAATGGATAAAGATCTGGACAGACTATTACAGCTATGTGTTGACCATTGATTATCCCCGTACCCTGTTAATCAACTACAACTCGTACTGTACGCACCCTGAAGAAATCATTGAAAGCCTTGTGGGAAAGACTGGCCTTGCTCCTGAGCTTCCGGATTACAAATCATTCAATAATAAAAGAAAGGTTGATCAGGATTTTTCTGAGCACGTATATCAGAAAGCACAGGACATTTACCTGCAATTGAGCAATCGACAAATCAGAACTGGAAGTAGATAAAGGGCTGCAGATCGGCTGACCAGGACTGATAAATCACAAAGATGACCAGGACCGTGATCAGAATCTTCACCCATAGCCTGGTACGGATAAATGCATTGAGCAGGTCCAGTTTCCACTGATGGGGTACCCAGTGGGTGAAATAGCCCAGGGCCATCACGCCGAATACCAGTTTGTAACTCCACAGCACTTCCGGAATGATCCTGAAATTGAATTCATGAAGCACCTGGCGGATCAACTGATTGGCCTTCTCCATGGATTCGGAACGGAACCAGATCCTGGTAAAGGTGATAAACACAAAGGTGTTGAATATCTTCCAGAAGCGTACGGCCCAGTGTTTGCTCTTTTCGTAGGGTGATACCCGTTTCCAGAGCTTATAAACCACCAGGCCCAGACCGTTTAACCCGCCCCAGACCATAAACTGCCAGCTGGCTCCGTGCCACAATCCACCCAGTAACATGGTAATCATCAGGTTCACATCTGTCATAATCCGACCCTTCCGGTTTCCGCCCAGGGGAATGTAGAGGTAGTCCTTCAGCCAGCTGGAGAGGGAGATGTGCCATCGTTTCCAGAAGTTCCCCACACTGGTCGCCTTGTACGGGGAATTGAAGTTTTTGGGAAGACGGAATCCCAGCAGGAGGGCCACCCCAATGGCTATATCGGTGTATCCCGAAAAATCCACGTAGACCTGAAGGGAGTAGCCGAAAAGTGCAGACAGATTCTCAAATCCTGAAAACCCGGTGGGATTGGCAAAGACACGGTCCACAAAATTCAGGGCAATATAGTCCCCGATAAACATCTTCTTAAACAATCCTTTCAGGATCAGGAACAGGGCAAAGCCAAACTCCTGCATGGAAAGGCTGTAGCGTTTATATAGCTGCGGAATAAATTCGGAGGCCCTGACAATGGGGCCGGCAACCAGCTGGGGAAAGAAGGAGACATAAAATCCGAAATCGAGGATATGCCTGACCGGATCGACCTTTCCCCGGTAGATATCCACGGTATAGGAAATGGTCTGGAAGGTATAGAAGGAAATCCCCACCGGAAGCAGGATGACAGATACATCAAAATGTGTTCCGGTAAGCCGGTTGGACCAGAGTGCCAGGTGGTTGACCACCTCTATATCGAGGTTAAACAGAGACTTTACAGTATCCACAAACAGGTAGGTATACTTGAAGTAGGAGAGCATGAAAAGGTTCACAAACACACTCATGATCACCCCGAATTTCTTCCATCCCATTCTCCTGGCACGGTGAATCAGGTTCCCCAGGTAGTAATCCGAAAATGTGGAGAAGACCAGGATCAGGAAAAAGAGTCCCGATGTTTTCCAGTAAAAAAAGAGGCTTGCTGCAAACAGAAAGGCATTCCTGACCGCACGCTGACGGTATATTCCCGAATAGATTAACAGAACCACCAGGTAAAAACCCCAGAAGAAGAGCCGGGTGAATATCAGAGGCTTCTCCGGGTGAAACAGGAATATATCTGACAATATCTGTATCACCTCCTGGTTTTTTGGGATTCAAACTCGGAGTACTCCAGCATCAGTGCATTGTAAAACATCTCCGCCACCAGGTTGACTCCCAGGTTGGTGAAGTGCACGTAGTCGGTGGAGGCCAGGGGTGGATCGGCATGAACAAAAGAGGCCATGGAGTTCTTTCCACCCATGGCTTCATAGAGATCCCAGAATCCAAAGCCACTTTCCAGGGCTGCATCCCGGAGCGCATCCCTGATCCCTTCAAGTCCGGGATAGGTAGAGAATTGTCCGTTTTCACGAACCGACATATCCGATGGTCCGATCACGATTACCGGGATTCCCGGACATAACTCTTGAAAAAAGTCCAGCTGCCGTTTAAAGGCCCTTCGGTAATAGGATGAACTCATGTAGGGAACCACGTTCCCCCCGTACTGCAAAAGGATGAGTCCGGGTGAAAGTGCATTCAGCATGGCTTGCTGGGTTCGCCGGTTCATGGAAGTAAAAATGAGCCCTGAACCACCCCTCATGGCAATGTTATCCACCTGCACACCTCCTTCTGATTCAAAGGAAATCCCATAGATCCTGCCCCCTTCCGGCAGCCTGAAGCTGATGTCCACTTCTTTTATTTCCTCACTCAGCTGATACTCAGCCACGCTGAATCCATCCGGAAGCCCGTGCAGGGTATCTGAATACTCCTCATTTGCCCGAAATGCCACGGAGGCACCATACACGTAGGAGTGTATAAACAGCTTGATCCGCTGGACTTTGCCGCCCCTGCGTGAAGTGTTGAAGCGATAATACAGCAGTGGCCAGTTGTCATCCTCCGGTGTTGGAACGGATGCAAAGGCTCCCATGATTCCGTAGAAGTTATGCGTAATGGTGCTGTCCCTCTTTCCAAAATAGGTGTATCGCAGCCACTCACCTAACTCCTCCTGCTGGTAGGAAAGGCTCCCCGAATAGAGCGGAACCGCCTGCACCAGTCCCGTGCCTGTCCCACCGAAATGTCTTTGCATCCGGTACCTGATCAGGGAAGTCATCCGGTCGTTCTCGATCTGGGAATCCCCGAAATGGAGGATCCTGGTATGGCTGTTCTGGTCCGGTGTGATCCGGTCCAGGTTCCTGAAAAAGGGGTGGAGCAGTGAGGCTCTCCCTTCTGCAAAGCGGATTCTGTGAACATGCTCTTTCAGGCTGTCCACATTGGCCGGGATCACCTGTTTCCGAGGAGCTACAGGCACATGGCCGATCCCGGGAAACAAGTCGGCTTCAGGCTCCGATTCAGGATCATCGGTAACCATCGAACCCGCGAGCAACTCTTCCACATCTACCTGGGAGACCATGGTATCCTCTTGAATCAGATCAGAAAGGGACATAAAGGTGAGCCTGAGATCGCCGCCAACGCCGATCCCCTGTTGGGGAAACAGGAGAGATACCAGAAAAAGCAACAACAGAACAGCCAGAAAGAATATGAAAATCCTGAACGGCTTCATGCACAAATATAATAATTACCCTTTAGGCTTGATTTTCAGGAGCTGTCCGGGCTTGATTTTTGACGCGTTGGATATGTTATTGAGCCTGGTGATATCGGTTTCGGATACTCCGGGATACTTCCGGGCAATCAGCCAGAGTGAATCCCCTTCCCTGACCCGGTAGGTAATATATTCAACACCCTCCTGGGGACCAGCATCTGAGCCTGGGGCTGAACTTGAGGTTGAAGCTGAAACGGAACTTATACTGCCCGATGATACAGCCCGCCCGGCAAACTGCTGCTTCTCTGAAAAACTCATGTCGTCAAGCTTCGTGTACCGGGCTGATTTTCCTTTTGGTTTATAGATCACCAGCTTCTGGCCCACCCGGATCAGGTTTCTGCTGATGTTGTTCCAGTAGCGCAGATCGGAAGCCCTCACATCATACCAGTCAGCAATAAATCCAACATTATCACCCGATTTGACCGTATA
Source organism: Bacteroidota bacterium (assembly GCA_034722835.1). Taxonomy (GTDB): domain Bacteria; phylum Bacteroidota; class Bacteroidia; order Bacteroidales. The sequence continues at coordinate 8,243 of JAYEOJ010000464.1, forward strand.
GCTTAGCTTATCGTATTTATCCTCGGGCAGGTCGACCCGGTAGGATGCGGTGTAGCGCTGCGGTGAGGCCACCTTCTTCCCCGGATCAAAAAAGACCGAGTCCTTATATGCAAAAATGGTGTCCTGCAAATCAATAAATGCTGCTACCTGCTCCTGCGGAACAGCGATGGCATAACCCTGTTTTGCTGTACCCGGTACAATGTCCACCCGGTACTGGGGATTGATATCGCGAAGCAAGCCGATGGGAATATCCAGGACCTCTGCCACCTGCTTCAGATGTACCGGTTCATAAACCATCAGGGTATCACTGGCCAGGGGAAGAGCGTGCGGTGCCCTGGTAATAAGGTGTTCTTCATGGTAGTTCATGACGTATGTGGCGGCAATAAAAGCAGGAACATACCCCCTGGTTTCCCGTGGCAGGAAGTAATAGATATCCCAGAAATCGCGCCTTCCTCCCGACCTCCGGATGGCCTTATTCACATTGCCCGGCCCGCAGTTGTAGGCAGCCAGGGCCAGGGTCCAGTCGTGATAGATCTCATGGAGGTCCGCCAGGAACCTGGCCGCAGCATGGGTGGCTGCAATGGGATCTCGCCGTTCGTCCACCAGCGAGTTAATGGTTAAGCCATAATATTTTCCGGTACTGTACATAAACTGCCATGCTCCCACGGCCCCTACCCTGGAAACCGCCCTTGGATTCAGTGCCGATTCAATGACAGAAAGATATTTGATCTCGTAAGGCACTCCATAGAGATCAAAAATCTCCTCGAATGCCGGGAAATAGTAGTCGGAGAGCCCCAGCATAATCCTTACCTGTTCGCGACGCTTACGGGAATAAACATTGATGTAGTTCTTGACTATCCTGTTATAGGTAAGATCTACCACAGAGGGAATCTCCGCCAAACGTTGCATATAGACCGAATCGCTGAAGTCGGGCATCAGTGTATCCGCCTCGGCCAGATAGTCGTCGGTTGCTGTCTCCAGACTCTGATTTACATACCATAGATTTAGCAGGCTGTCCAGGTTATCGCCGGTACGCAACTCCAGTTCGACTGGAATGGTATCTGCTTCCTGGGACTGTGCCTCAGTCGTAAAAAAAAACAAGCCCGGCAGGGTCGCTACTAAAAACCTTAAAACGGAGGAATATCTTGTCATCGGCCTTTGATCTTAAAACTGCATGTTAGTCCCCCTGAATAGCCATTCAAATTAGCTGGTGTCATCAAGGGTTGAAGGGAGGGGGAGATTCTCATTGAAAGATTTTCATTCACATCCCAGGTATACAAATTGGCATCCACGTAGGCATCAAGGATCTGGAGACCATAAACCAGGATGCCAACGATATAACTGAGCTCCATGTTTCTTTTCCAGAGCTGGATCCAGCGCTCATTATCATCGCTGGGTTCCTCCAGATATCTGTAAGTGGCATTCTGGTACCCGTTAGTATTGAATACAACGGCGTATCCCACAGCCCCGAGGGCGCCCCAGACAATGGGTATTTTCCAGTGTTTCCCGTTATAGGCCTGTCCCAATCCGGGCAGGACAAGCGCGAACATAA
>JAYEOJ010000465.1:0-9789 GCA_034722835.1 Bacteroidota bacterium
AAGCGGTAGTGATACTGTTGATATGGATTTTCCTCGCGCTCGTAGGGTTTGTTAGTCAGGTCATAGGTCCGGGGAGCAAAATAGACCGTAAACAAGGGATTCGCCAGGTTACTTCCACCCGGGATCTTATCAATATCCACAGAGGATACATTCGCTGATACAGAGGCAGACCATTTATCTCCCAGGTCGAAAAAGCCGTTAAACTTGGCATTATTCCTGGTCATTCCTGTGGTCTCAATGATCCCTTTCTGATCGGTGCGCCCGATACCCAGGCTGTAATTCGAATTTTCACCGGAAGAAGAGATATCTATGGAATTGGTGAAGGTATATCCCTGCTGGAAAAAATCCTCCTGGTTATTATATACTGCCGGAACCTGTGAGGGCGAAGTGCCTTCAAGAGTTTCGTAAATATTATCCAGATAAAGATTGTCTAACTGGGAATGGTAGTTCTGCAGGGTATCAATGCGGGGTCCCCAGGAACCACTCGACCAGAGATTCAGTTCTCCACCGTTCCCCTGTCCGTATGTCGACTGGAGATTCGGAAGCCGGCTAACCTGGTCAGAAGAAAAACTGCTGTTCACTGTGACCAATGTTTTCTTGCCTGCAGCCCGGGCCGCGGAACCACTCTTGGTAGTGACCACGATCACACCATTTGCAGCACGCAGACCATACAGGGCAGCCGCTGTGGCGCCTTTCAGCACAGAAATAGACTCAATATCCTCGGGATTCAGGTCTATGATCCTTGAAGAGGGATTGGTACCTTCTCCCACATTCTCAGTAAAGGCCTTGCTGGAGGCGATGGGCATTCCATCGACTACGTAGAGGGGCTGGTTGTCGCCTGTAAGGCTCACATTTCCCCTGATGGTGACATGAGAGGTTGCTCCCGGCATGCCACTGGATTGCTTAACATTTACGCCTGCAATCTTTCCCTGTAGTGATTTGGATATATCCATGTTCTTGGCCCCGGAGATCTGGTGTTCATCGATTTCCTGGACCGAATAACCAAGGGCCTTCTTCTCCTTCCGGATTCCCATAGCTGTTACAACCACTTCTTCGAGTTCCAGCAGATCGGGCTCCATCACAACATTCACCTGATTCTGGTTGCCTATAGGTACCTCCTGGGTTAAAAGTCCCACAAAACTGAAGACGAGAACATCAGCCCCGGAAGGAATATTGATCTGGTATTGCCCATCGGCACCCGTTATGGCACCAATGGAGGTTCCTTTGACACTTACCGTTACACCCGGTAAGGGAGAACCATCTTCAGCGCCGGTAACCACACCGGTTATAACCCGGGCCTGGCCAAACATTGTCAGGGTACCAAACGCCATGAATAGCAGATAGCATAATACTTTTTTCATAGACTAGATTTTTGATTTACATTTAGAATTTCCATCGGAAGTAAGCAGAAAGCAGGCTGTTTATCTAAAAATATCAAGCAATGGCGGGCTCTAAAGGTCATTGGGCTTGTTCTCTCCAGTAGATATCCATTGACAGGCTAAAGGCCGTCATTGAAGGGGTTTTTATGCGTCATTGACTGACAAATGCCGGATTCGGCAGGAAATAAACACCCGCATCAATGGGTCAAATGGCCAAAGGAAGGGGGTCAAGGGAATGCATCAGAGAATAGACATGGTTCCCCGTACCCGGATCACCTTACATGCAGGTATCTAAATTTTCATATATTTATCAGCTTAACGCCTAAACTAACCACCATGCTAACCCTTACCGACTATCTGATTATTTCAGCCTATTTTCTAGTTATTCTGGTTGTTGGAGCCCTTACCGGACGGAAACAGGAAAAGGAGGAGTTTCTGATCTCCGGAAGGAAACTCACCTCGCTCCAGGCAACCTCCACCATCTTTTCCAGCCGCATCGGGGCAGCCATACTGCTGACCTATACGGCCCTGGTCTACATGTATGGAATGGGAGCATTGTGGTACTTTATAGGTTCTGTATTCGGACTCTTTGTCTTCTACTTCTTCGGATTAAAGGTGAAGAAGCTGGCCGACAAAGAGAAATTCTATACCATGCCCGATTTCTTTTTCTTTCTGAAAGGGAAGACTGCCGGGTACCTGGCAACCATCACCACCATTATTATCATGTTTGGATGGGTGGTGCTCAATTTCACGGCAGGGGCCAAACTGGTATCCGAGTATACACCTATCTCATACGATCTTTCGGTTATCATTGTGGGAGCCATCATCCTGATATACCTGGTTGCAGGAGGGTTTGATGCTGTGGTGAAGACCGATATCATTCAAACATTTGGGATCTTCCTGCTTTTTGTGCTGATGATGTACCTGCTGACCACCACCAGTACAAAGCCCGGCCTGGCATTCATGGATCTGTTCAGCATCCCTGCCATGCAGATCGTCAGCTTCTTTCTTGCAGGATTCTTTATCCCCATGGCCTCGCCGGAACTCTGGCAACGGGTCTATGCAATCAAGGATAAGAAAAACTTCAGGCGAAGCATCATTATGTCGTCCCTGTTCTACATCATTGTTGGTTTTATCCTTCTCCTGATCGGCCTGGTCATCCGTGCTGACATACCCGATATTGAGCCCGATACCTCACTGATTGTTGGATTTAGCAGGTTGTTACCGGTGGGACTGGCCGGACTGTCCGTAGTCATTATCTATTCTTCGGTCTCATCATCGGCCGATACCTATATGTTTACAGCCTCTGCTTCCGTAACCCAGGATTTCCTGGAAAAGACTGGTTTAACAAAGAAAGAAAAGCTAAGAACAACCATGAGATGGAGTATGCTGGTCCTCATGATACTTGGCATCACCATGGCCCTGATACTCCGGGATATTGTGGATGCCACCTTCTTCTTTGTATCCCTGACCATGTCGCTGGGGCTGCTGGTACTGGTTTTATGGATCTACCCCAAAATCAACCGGCTCAGCGTCTGGCTCTCCATCCTGTTCTGCCTGATCGGGGTTATTGTACCTGCCATCATTATCGGAATCTCTGAACAACTGGTCATGTATGCCTTTGCAGCATGTATCTTTGGAGTCCTGCTGGGAATGATTGTGGAAGGAATCCGAAAGGCAAGTGGCCGTTCGAAGAATGGCGTGAAGTAATCACAGCTTTTCTGCACAAAACAAAATGGGAGCAAACTTTTGGGTTTGCTCCCATTTCACTGATAAGTACCCATAGCCACCAATCAGTGCCGAGCTACAGTTATTATGGCCGGCCCAATCGATCATCCCCGAAGGGTTTTTTAACCGGTGGGCCCGGGTCCTCGGCCCATGTTCCGTAGAACATTGACCTGCTACCGTCCGTTCACCCGGTGACAAGCACCAGATTTCCGGGACTGGCTCCTGAAGGCCCCTGCCTCAACCAGGTCTTACGATCTGCCTGAGGCCAGAGTGAAAAAGCTTAGTGGAACCCCGGAGGATTCTTTTTGGCTCTTCAGCCTTTCGGATCAACCTTTGAAAGATCAACCAAGAGGAGACCTGCGGTTGAATATACCAGGAAACTCTGTTTCATGATATGTGCCTGGCTCTGGATGAATCTCCGGTTCGAGGGGGAATCCCTGTTCCGGCCGGTTCGCTAACCAGATCCCCGTAGGGTTGGCTCTCTACACCGGACGATCCTTCGAGCGGCCTGTTATCTCTTACTCGGTATAATCAAAAATAGACCATCGGTCGATGGAAGTCAAGATGCAGAAGCCATTCTATGTTCACATTTCATTCACACAGGATATTAACAATTGTTAATATCAGCTATAGCAGGTATAGAAGTTGATCCACGCCTATCCATCGTGATTATTAACAGACTGGAGCAAGCTTTGCAACTATTTTAGTACATTTAGTTCATCCAAAAATGCAATGCCATGAATCTGATTAAAAGCAAATCCTGTTCCCTGATTGTGTTGTTATTCAGTGTACTTGCTCCCCTGTGGGGGCAGTCCGATTATCATCTGAATTTTCAGGGGGTGCTTACCGATATTGAAGGAGAAAGAATCAGCAATGATCAATTTGACCTGGTAGTGAAACTTCAGTATAAATCTGATCAGGAAACTCTTCTTAAACTACGCTATTCCATTACAAGCGATGATGAAGGCTGGTTCAACTTCAAAATTGAAGAGATTAGCGGCTACATCCTGAAAGATGGAACAGCGGCCTCCCCGCTGGTGATCAGCATGGAGTTTCTGCCAAACAGCAATACGAACTGGATCGGCCAGGACGAAGATTTTATGGTGACCTATTCCCTGTCTGCCCTGCAAAAAGAGGACAGCCCCGAGATGCAAATGACCAGAATGGAAGGATCGGATCTGATCGCTCATTCCGAGGAGCATATTTATGTATTTAAGGACCAGTATGCTTTTGCCTATTTAACAGGGGGATTCCTGATAGCCGACCACAAGCCTCCCGATGAGCAGCTGCTTGAAAATTTAAAAATCTGGATCTCTCCCTCCGAAGACGAAGAGTCCGATGCCCGCTCCCGGGGTGTGAAGGGTGGATTTCCAACCGGAGGCTACCACCGCACTAAGAAATAAGGAAGATTATTTCTCCTCATCCTTGGGCCCGGGTTTTCTTTCGGGACGCTGGGTGCCTTTGGAGATAGAATCCCTCATGGTGGTATCCGCTTCGATATTTTTGAACTTGTAGTAGTCCATGATGCCCAGGTTACCACTTCTGAATGCCTCAGCCATGGCCAGCGGAATCTGCACTTCCGCTTCAATTACCTTGGCCCGGGCCTCCTGAGACTTGGCTTTCATCTCCTGTTCGGTGGCCACAGCCATGGCCCTCCGCTCCTCAGCCTTGGCCTGGGCAATGTTTTTATCCGCATTGGCCTGGTCCATCTGAAGCACAGCACCAATGTTTTTCCCGATATCAATATCGGCCACATCAATGGAGAGGATCTCAAATGCTGTTCCGGCATCCAGGCCTTTTTCCAGCACGATCTTCGAAATGTAATCGGGATTCTCAAGCACCTCTTTATGAGATTTGGAGGATCCGATGGATGACACAATACCCTCACCCACCCTTGCAAGTACGGTCTCTTCTCCGGCACCACCAACAAGCTGTTTGATACTGGCCCTAACTGTTACACGAGCCTTGGCTATCAACTGTATTCCGTCTTTGGCTACTGCTGTTACCGGTGGAGTATTGATCACCTTTGGGTTTACCGACATCTGAACAGCCTCCAGAACATCCCTTCCCGCAAGGTCAATGGCTGTAGCCATTTTAAAAGAGAGGTCAATATTTGCCTTACTGGCAGAAACAAGTGCATGGATGACCTGTTCCACATGGCCACCAGCCAGGTAGTGGGCCTCCAACTCATCCCGTTGAACAGATGCGAGTCCAGCCTTGTATGCTTCGATCATCGACCTGACAATTACTGTGGGAGGAACCTTTCTCCAACGCATCAGGATTAACTGCAAGAGAGAGATTCGTACCCCAGAGAGAAGTGCGGTAAACCACAATCCAATGGGAATAAAATACAAAATGATCCACAGGCCAATAATACTGGCCACAACAATAATAATCCATGAATAATCAAATTCCATATCTATTGATCTTTTAAATGTTTTACACTGATTCTGGTTCCTTCCACTGAGACCACCTCAATGGCGCTGTGTTCATCCACATACCCTACCAGAGATTTGGCTTCACGCACAATCCCATTGACCTCTATCTTGCCCATGGGTGCCAGCCTGGTCATAGCTTTGCCCCTGTCCCCCACTTTAATCTGATCTTCTGAAATATCCTGATCCACTGTTCCCTTAACATTTGTCTTAAGCATCAAACGGCTCCAGGTTCTGGCCCTGAGTGACATGGCAATCACAAAAACACTCAGCATCAGGGTCCCAATCAAGACCCAGATCCCAATGGTGGATCCGAAGTCATTAAAGGCTTTATACACCCCCAGAACAGTCAGAACCAATCCGCCAATTCCGGCAATGGTAACTCCGGGTACCAGAAGGAACTCAATGACAAAAAGCAGGATTCCCAGAACGATTATAATGATGACTACAGTCATAACAGGATTATTTATCCACGGAGGCTTTCAAACCACGTGAAATAAGCTGATAACGGAGCTCCTTCATTTCAGAAAGAGCACCCGATCTGACTTCACATTTGCCCTTAAAGTGGGTAATGGTAGCACATTGCTCCGCCTGTGTCATGGAATGGTCACAAATCTCCACCAGCTTTTCCATCACATAGTCAAAGGTATTAATATCATCGTTATGCAGCACAAGTTTTGCCTGGTTCTGATGGTCAAGGCCTTCGGAACCTAATTTCTGTGGTCTGCTGGTAAAATTACTGTCCATGGTTAAATACGATCACACTATTCAAATATAGAAAAATTCTTCTTCAAATAAGACTCACTCCAACTGTTTTGCCTTCTGCGTGGATACCTGGTTCCCATTGTACCACGAAACGATGAACGCATCCTCAAAACCCTTGGAATGAATCCGGGGCAGAGCTGTTGAGGCATCCTCGTACCTGGAAAATTCTCCCGCATAATATTTTACCAGTCCCTTTTCCTTCAGATTTTCTCCCGTGAGGGGACTAATTCCTCCGAAAGTAGACGGATCAATAGCGAAACCAAAGGCACCAAGCTGGATCCGGTAATAGGTTCCAGGAGGCAGAGCCACATCCATGGGAATGGGATTGTTCTCGTTATAAGGACTTTCATTCAGGATTTCAAAATGATGCTCAGGCGCCCGGGGACCGGCCCCTGCCTTCTCCCCTGGATCAGTTGTGGTATATCTGTAAACAGTCAGTCCGTCTACCACCCGGTCGACCTCAATGGTTTCAGGAGGATTCACCGCATGTCCGTCCCGCTGTTTCGAACGTTCCTGTTCCATTTTCGCATAAAGCTGATCTGCTATTTCCTCCTCATCCCGGGCCTTTTTTTCCCACACCATGATCTGCTTCTGCCAGACCCACCTGTCATTGGGGTCTTTCGATTCTCTCACCTTCATCCTGGCACTGCCAGCCAGATCTTTAAGTGAATCTGAAACTGCCTGATGCTTTAAGGCTGAGGCCAGGGTTTCCTGGTACACCGGGAGTGGATTATTTTCTTCCATGGGAGCAGCGTCCATTGGAGCAGCATCCCTTTGAACCCGGGGCAGGGTTTGCGCAGGTGTCTCAAGTCCGGCCAGCATCTCTTCGGCTACGTCTCCCAATTGTGCAATCTCGCGAAGTTGCTGGTAATCATTCAAATTCGTCTTCTTCTTGGGTTCCACCAGGTGCACCCGGTAAACGGTCACTGTGGAATCCGTTCCCTGCCGGCTGGAGAAGAAAAGCACCATGCCCAGGTCCGACCCCGGCAGCAGCAGGTATTCATCCGCAACTGAATTTACCGGAAAGCCAAGATTAATAGCTTCGGTCCACAGATCGCGTTCCTCATCGAAATGGGACTTGTAAAGATCAAACCCTCCCACACCATACCTTCCGTCCGATGCAAAATAGAGATCATTTTCAATGGGATCAAAGTAGGGCAGGATCTCGTTACCAGGACTGTTCAGGTAGGAGACCTCCTGCGGATCGCCCCATGATTTTCCGCTTCCCTTACGTACCCTGAAGATCTGGGCTCCGTCCTTGCTGCCTTTTCCATATCCTGAATAATAGATGTAATCACCCCTGACCGGGTTCTTCGGTTTGAACATCAGGGAAGTAAGGGCCTTACGGTCCTCATCATGGTTAAAATAGACATCTGGCTTCAAACCCAGGTCTCCCCCCTTCATCTTTACCTGGGAGTATTGCAGGGAGTCTGAAAGATCCAGAAAAGTCACATTCATCAGCTCGAATGGATTATAGCTGGAAGTAATCTCAATGGCACTCCGGCAGGTCCCGATCAGGTGTTTCACCTGAAGCTCTTTTCTCTCCTGCCTGCTGGCAATGGTTTCAAAGTTCTCGTAGTACTTAAGTGCATCCTGGAAATTGTAATTGAGGTGATAGGCCCTGCCCAGATAAAAAACTGCATCCGCCGGCGCATTGTGCCTGGACGCACTATAAAGTAGTTCAATGGCCTCATCCACACTTTCATTTAATTCTACCAGGCATCTTCCCGCATAGTAGCTGTACATGGGATCACCCCCGTCAAGTTCAAGCAAGCCCCGAAATCCGGCAAGGGCAGAGCGGTAATCGCCCCGGTCGAAACTGGCCAGAGCGTCCTCCTTCACATCAGAAATACCAACTGCTTGCTGCTGCCCGTAAAGGCCTGCACCGGCCAAAAACAACAACATCGCCGCAAGCGGAACAAAAGTTTTACTAAGTTGTTTAAACATCATATAACTCAATCTTGGAAGGTCAAAAATAGTAATAATCCATGGCATCCGGGAAGCCTGAATTGTTAATAAAGACTCAAGCTCATTAGACACCTGTTTAAGCCAATCTTTGTACATTTATAGTTTAATTTAGCCATGCCAGTTTTGAAGGAAGGAGACCTGGCCCCGGCGATTCGTGCCACAGACGAAAACGGGGAACTGATCACTCTGGAAGAATACAGAGGGAAGAAAGTTGTACTCTATTTTTACCCCAGGGATAACACTCCGGGTTGTACTGCTGAGGCATGTGATCTGAGAGACAACTATTCACAGTTTATTGAACAGGGTTTTGAAATCATCGGGGTAAGTGCTGACAGTGAAAAATCGCACAGCAAATTTAAAAGCAAGTATGGACTCCCTTTCAGGCTGATTTCTGATGTGGACAGGAAGGTTCTTCAGGATTATGGGGCATGGGGAGAGAAAAAAATGTACGGAAAAAGCTTCCTTGGAATTATAAGGCGTACCTTCATCATCAATGAAGAAGGCTATGTTGAAAAGATTATTGAGAAAGTGAAAACCAGGGAACACAGCAAACAGATATTCGAAGAATTATCACATTAAGCATTAAAATAGCATGAGCAACGGAAACGGCAGTGACAACAAGCAGGAGAAATTAAAAGCACTTCAGCTGACCCTGGATAAGATCGAGAAGGGATATGGAAAGGGAACCATTATGAAACTGGGCGATAACGCCATTGAAGATGTTCAGGTGATCCCGAGCGGCTCCCTGGGACTGGACCTGGCCCTGGGTGTGGGAGGATATCCCCGTGGCAGGGTCATAGAGATCTACGGGCCTGAATCATCAGGAAAAACAACCCTGGCCATTCATGCCATTGCAGAAGCTCAAAAGGCCGGCGGCATTGCAGCTTTTATTGATGCCGAGCATGCCTTTGACCGCTTCTACGCAAAAAAGCTGAGAGTAGATATTGAAAACCTGTATATTTCGCAGCCCGATAACGGGGAACAGGCACTTGAAATTGCCGATCACCTGATCCGCTCAGGAGCCATTGACATCATTGTGATCGACTCTGTTGCTGCTCTTACTCCCAAGTCTGAGATTGAAGGTGAAATGGGAGAGACAAAAATGGGACTTCAGGCAAGGCTCATGTCTCAGGCCCTCAGAAAGCTGACTGCCAATATCAACCGGACCAATACGACCTGCTTTTTCATCAACCAGCTCCGTGAAAAGATCGGGGTCATGTTTGGTAATCCTGAAACCACCACTGGTGGAAATGCATTGAAATTTTATGCGTCGGTTCGAGTCGACATCCGGAGAATCGGGCAGCTGAAAGAGGGTGAGGACATCCAGGGGAACCGGACCAGGGTAAAAGTGGTTAAGAATAAACTTGCTCCCCCGTTTCGTAAGGCGGAATTTGACATCCTCTACGGACAGGGTATTTCCAAAACAGGCGAACTGATCGATATGGGGGTAGACCTGAACATCCTCAAAAAGAGTGGATCATGGTTCAGTTATGGGGAAACCAGGCTGGGTCAGG
>JAYEOJ010000466.1:0-2387 GCA_034722835.1 Bacteroidota bacterium
GTTGTTAAAATTCCTGCCTGCACTGCCCGGGTTGACTGCCTCATCCGTATGGCCGTAGACCTGGTAAAAAAACTGCTCCGCATTGGTAACACCGGTGGCCATCATAAAAGTATGGTCGCGGTAATAGCCAGAGCGCCAGTCACCCTCCATGAAATTCCTGGCCAGGGCAATCTGGGCCAGCTCTTTTCCATCCCCGAAAATACCAAATTTAGCTTTCCCTGAAAGCACTTCCTTTCTGGCCAACAGGGCAATCTCCCTGCTCAGGTGAGCCAGCCTGAAATCGGCAATGATCTCCTCCCTGCTCAATTCAAGTGAATTATCCGACATGTCAGGTAGTTTACTATCTTTGTAGTGCTATTATTAATCATTCAGACAAGTTAATTTCTTTATTGTTCAGATGTTTTTAAAGATCCTGATTCTAACCCTGGTAGTCCTTGGCTTTTCCATCCTGGGGATGATGCTTAATATACTGGTAAAAAAGAGAGGTAAGTTCCCGGAATACCGGGTGGGGCACAACCGTGCCATGCATCAAAAGGGCATCTCTTGCGTGAAGCATGATGAGATCCGCTGTCATAACAAGCGATTGAAGGAGAGTGAAGGTTGTATAGGCTGCTCCTAAACCATTCATTTGAACTGGTCCGAAAATCCGCAGGCTGCTCAATCGGGATAAACCTCCAGCTCCACAGATCCTTCTTTATTCTTATTCTCTGAAATTTGCTCCGGAGTGAATTTGCTGTTGCTGGAATTATACTCCGGCACAATGGCTGATAATTTTCTTACCAGCTCTTCCTCGGTCGACTTGTAATAGGACTGTAGCAATGAAACCGTTTTTGCCAGGGTTTTCACATGATCAAAGTCTGCCACTTCGGCAATCTTCACTTTCCTATTGTAAGTAGGCAGAGTCTTCTCCTGGTCGGTCAGCAGTTCCTCATATAGCTTTTCTCCCGGACGCAATCCGGTATACTCGATTTTAATGTCCTTATCCGGCTCAAAACCGGACAATTTGATCATTTGCCTGGCCAGATCAGCAATCTTCACCGGTTCACCCATATCAAATACGAATATTTCACCTCCCGAACCCATAAAACCAGCCTCAAGAACCAGCTGACAAGCTTCCGGTATGGTCATGAAATAACGGGTAATGTCCGGATGAGTAACCGTAACCGGCCCGCCCTCTTCTATCTGCCTCCTGAATATCGGAATAACCGAGCCATTTGAACCCAGAACATTTCCAAACCTGGTGATCACGAATTGCGTCTTGTTGCCATCCAAACTGGCTCTGGAACGAAGGATCTGTTCACAGGTACGCTTGGAGGCTCCCATTACATTGGTAGGATTAACAGCTTTATCTGTGGAGACCATTACGAATTTCTCCACCCCGTATTTTACGCTCAGATTGGTTAAGATGGTCGTGCCTCCCACATTGACTCTCACCGCTTCGTATGGATTCTGTTCCATCAGTGGAACATGCTTGTACGCTGCAGCATGAAATACATAATCCGGATGGTATTCACGGAATATCCGCTCCATCCTGATCTGATCGGTTACATCTGCCAGGATGGTCCTGACCGGAGCATGTGCATAATGTTCATGGAGCTCATTCTCCAGATTAAACATGGGAGTTTCCGCATTGTCGATCAGCACCAGCTTTGAAGTATTAAACCTGGTTAATTGTCTGACAATTTCTGAGCCTATGGAACCGGCTGCCCCGGTAACCAGGATGGTCCGGTCGTGCAATCCATCTGCAATGCGCTTCATGTTCAACTGAATGGGATCCCTGCTCAGCAAGTCCTGTACCCTGATCTTTTTGAGCTGCTTCACTTCAAAGGAGCCATTAAGCCAGTCTGAAACCACCGGGATCTGGAGAACCTCCAGCCCCAGGTCTACCGCAGAACGATAGATATCACTCTTCTTGGCAGGCGAAATATCGTTTATTGCAAAGATCATGGTCTTCACCTGGTGCTTCTCCAGAAAACCATAGTTTAGCTTTTCGGGGCTGAAGACGGGTACCCCAATCAGATTTTTACGCTGAAGTTTCTTATCTGCGTCCAGAAATGCAACGATATTGTAGTCTTTCTCCGTATCACTGCTTATAACCCTCTGCACCACGACACCCATGGCCCCGGCTCCGTAAATAATTATATTCTTCTTATTTACCGGCCTTACGGCAATCATCTCATAAAACATTTTCACCGAGATTCTGGAGATAATCAGACAAGCATTCATCGTGACATAATGAATCAACAGAATCGATCCGGGAATATCCAATATTTGCCACCAATCGGAGATTTGTCCCACAAAGGTGAAAACCATCAATACCAACAGCGTAGCTATAGTCGTCAATAGCACATTAAAGATGTCCTTGATTGTCGTGTGACGAATAATAC
>JAYEOJ010000467.1:0-2385 GCA_034722835.1 Bacteroidota bacterium
AAGCGAACTGGCCAGCATGGAGCTCCAGGTGTTATGCGACTTCAGGTGCCCCTTCCGTTTGGAGATGGCAAAGAGGATCTTGCTGATGCCATGCCCGATGTCCTGTTTCAGCAGGTACTTCACAAAGAGCATGGTTAGCATGATGCCACCCAGGGGAAGGAGGTAGCTGAGTTCAGAGGATTGATCGCCCAGCAACCACGATTTGGATTCGCGCTCAACAAAGTGGGTCAGGTTCTTCAGCAATACGGCGGCAGTTCCCGCCAGAAGACCAATAATGACACTGAGACCCAGCATCAACTGGCGTTGCCTGATGCCTCGTATGGCTCTTAATATTTGTTGCTGTATGCGCGTAATTTTCATCTGTTCCGGAAAGAAGCTGCAAAAGTAAATAAATCGCTGTATTTAGAAATAGGTGTTTACGGCGAAATTGTATTGCTCCATAAAGATTTCCTTGATCCGGGTCATGTTGTTTTGTTCATAGAACAGAAGCATGGCCTTCTTAAACTCCATTGAATCAGTGGTCCGGAACGACACCGGGCACGTTTTTTCATGGATGAGTACAGCGTTGCTGGCGATCCTTGCAGTTCGTTTGTTCCCGTCCGCATAGGGCTGAATGTAAGAAATCAGTACCAGAAGAAGCAGCGCCTTGTTAAACACCGCGTTTTGCTGGGCTATCAGTTGACACATATCGTTCATGGCTCCTATGATCTGCTGCTCGTACTCAAGAGGTTTGTAATTGGTTCCGGTGATGCCCACTCCGGTGGTCCTGGTACCCAGCTCAACACCCAGTCCGGCAACCAACATGGTATGTATCTTTTCAATGCTATGCGGGGTAATGGGAAACAAATCTCCCGGATTCGCAATAATCTGGTCAATGGCTTTCTTATGATTGAGCAGCATAGTAGCCTCCTCATTACTTTTACCTTCTGCAGTCTGATTCTCTTTCAGCAAGCGTTCGGTCTCAAGCAGGGAATAGGTATTGCCTTCAATCTGGGAGGACTTCCAGCTCAGGTCTATGGAGAGTCTTTCCATCTCCTTTTTATATAGCGAGGGGGATAGCTTTTCCAATTTGGCTGAGTAGCTTTGATGCAATTGTCCCAGGAACCGGAGCTCATCATCGGAAAACAGCTGCACATGCGGGAGGACCTCCCGGATCAGTTTATGGTTAAAACCGGAAATAATACTCCGTTCATCTATCTCCTGCTTGAAATAGTGGTTGGTATCAATGGGGTAAAAGAGATCGAAGGCCGGACCTGTTTTATATCTGGTTCCCCTGCCGGCACCTTCGGCAATCACCATTCTTTCAGCCCGAAGTCCCGAAAGGATTCTTTTAACGGTAGCATATCCCATGAAGTGTTTTACTCCTTCATGAATTTCTTTGGATGAACGTAAGGGCTTGGCCTTTACGAAATCCAGGATTATGGTCTGCTTGGAGCTCATTGCTAATGCAAATGTAGCTCAAATTTGGCTTATAAATGAGCTTTAAAAGAGATAATGATGAGCTTTAAAGCTTAAGGGGCTTATTAAAGTTTATGAGGCTTGGCCTTCATGAAGCGCAGCATCTTCATCATCCAGTCGGGGAGGGGCTTGGTTACATCCCTGCGCTTCCAGAGATCCAGGTACCAGCCAAAGCGTTTGGTGATGGGGATCTTGTGGGTTTCCACAAACTCGATCAGGGTACCATCGGGGTCTTCCACGTAAGCAAAATGGCCGGCG
Source organism: Bacteroidota bacterium (assembly GCA_034722835.1). Classification (GTDB taxonomy): domain Bacteria; phylum Bacteroidota; class Bacteroidia; order Bacteroidales. The sequence continues at coordinate 1,717 of JAYEOJ010000467.1, forward strand.
GCCTCACCCATGTCGAAGGGCTTGCCGGTGGGGTGGATGTCCGAATCCACGGTAAAGGGAAAACCTTTTTCAGTGCATTCCTCTTTCAGCGCTTTCATATTGAGGATGTCGAAGCAGAGGTGGATAAATCCCAGGTCGCCCCAGATCCGGTCTTTGTATATAAGTTCGGGGGTCCGGTCGAGGGCCTGCACCAGCTCAATCTCGGTGGGACCAAAGAAACGGGAGAAGGGTCCTTTACGCACTTCGCTGTGCTGCAACAGGATTCTTCTGAATTTACCATCTCCGCCCGGCAGGCCCTTGAAGTCATCAAATACACCTTCCTTGTCGTAGGCCACTACATCGTATCCCAGGATATCGCTGTAAAGCTCCATGGCTTTCTCCGGATGGGTGGTCCCGATGGTGACGCCGAAGGATCCGCCGGTGGGCTTCTTCTTATCCATAAAGATGGTGTGATTTTCCACCACCTGCCAGATGTTGTTGTACGGATCCATGACAAAGAAGGTCTCCCTCCCTGTGGGATCCTTTACCACTTTGGTCAACCTGTTGGCATCCTTCAGGTGATCGTAAGCTGCCTGCACCTTGTCGGATTTAATTTTCCCGGCGATAATCCCCAGGTCGCCCAGTTGCAGTTCAAAGGCAGGGGCCAGGGGGGTGCGCTGGGTATGCTGC
>JAYEOJ010000468.1:0-2384 GCA_034722835.1 Bacteroidota bacterium
GCGGTATACAACCACTACAAAAGGTTGATGCAGCAGGAGAGCAAGGATGATATTGAAATTGAGAAATCCAATATTGTACTGGTTGGGGAAACAGGGACCGGAAAGACGCTACTGGCAAGGACTATTGCCAGGATGCTCCATGTCCCCTTTACCATTGTGGATGCCACGGTACTTACTGAAGCCGGATATGTGGGGGAGGATATTGAAAGTGTGCTGACCAGGTTGCTGCAGGTGGCCGATTACAATGTGGAAGCTGCTGAGAAGGGAATTGTTTTTATTGATGAAATTGATAAGATTGCCCGCAAAAGCGATAATCCTTCCATTACCAGGGATGTATCCGGAGAGGGTGTTCAGCAGGGACTCTTAAAATTGCTTGAGGGATCCATAATTAATGTACCTCCCCAGGGAGGAAGGAAGCATCCCGACCAGAAGATGATTCCGGTTAACACCAAGAATATTCTGTTTATCTGCGGTGGGGCATTTGACGGGATTGAAAATAAAATTGCCAATCGTCTGAATACACAGGTAGTAGGCTACAATGCAGCTAAGAAGGTCGACAGGGTTGATAAAGACAACCTGCTTCAGTATGTGGCCCCACAGGATTTGAAATCCTTTGGAATGATTCCTGAAATCATCGGTCGTCTCCCGGTCCTCACTTACCTCAATCCGCTCAGTAAGAAGGCCCTTCGCAGAATCCTCACAGAGCCTAAAAATGCCATCATCAAACAGTATGAAAAATTGTTTGAAATGGATGGGATCAAATTGTCCTGGGACGAAAAAGTACTGGATTACATTGTTCAAAAGGCCCTTGAGTTTAAGCTGGGTGCCAGGGGATTACGTTCCATCTGTGAGGCCATAATGATGGATGCCATGTTCGAGTTGCCCTCCAAGGAGAATCCGGGTGATATAAATATCGGAATCAAGTATGCCCGGGAGAAGCTGGAAAAGGCCAACCTGAAGCGCCTGAAGGCAGCCTGATGGGCAAATCCAGGTCAGGAGTTATTTTTTTGGTCATCCTGGGGATGATTTTCTGGGGATTTTCTTTTGTTGCCTTCAAGTTTGCCAATGTCTCCCTCAGACCAATCACTATAGTAAGTTTCCGGCTCATCGTCTCCGTCCTCTTCCTCTTTGGTTTTGCACTGCTCTTCAGGAGACTGAACAGGATCAAAAAAAAGGACCAGAAGTGGTTTCTGTTGATGGCTCTCGCTGAACCATTCTTCTACTTCCTGGGAGAGGCTTACGGTCTTACCATGGTTACTGCAACGGTGGGAGCTATCATTATCTCCACCATCCCACTGATTGTACCTTTTGCAGCCTACTATCTGTTCAGGGAGAAACTGACCCCCATGAACTACCTGGGACTGGTCATCTCCTTTGGGGGAGTGCTGCTGGTGGTGCTTACAAGAAGTGGTGGACTGGAAGCTGACTGGAAAGGCGTCCTACTGATGTTCGTAGCGGTACTCTCTGCAGTAAGCTATACCATGGTGGTGAAGGTACTGGCCGATGATTATTCACCAATCACTATAACAGCTTACCAGAGTCTCTATGGACTGCTTATGTTTATCCCGCTCTTCCTGATCATGGAGGTCCCGTACCTCGATTTTAACCATGTAACCACCAACAGTCTCCTGGCTGTAGGATACCTTGGAGTGTTCGGATCAGGAATCTGTTTTATCATTATGACCATTGGGATCAGGGAGCTGGGGGCAGCAAAATCCAATATATTTGCTAACCTGATCCCTGTGGTGACTGCTATCCTCTCATTCTTTCTTCTTAAAGAATCTATGCCACTGCTGAAAATTCTGGGTATCTTTATAGTTATTCTGGGACTCCTCCTCTCCCAGATCAGCAGCCTCAGGGTAAAACGTAACACGGGAAGGGAGTCGGTTCGTCATATTCCAAATGTCTAAAAAATGGCCAGATGTCTCTTTATTGTCCAGGGAGAAGGGAAGGGACATATGTCCCAGGCGATGGCCTTGAAGGAATACCTCGATAAAGCGGGTCATACGGTTGAGGCCGTTCTTCTGGGGACAAGCACTTCAGATGCGGTGCCGGATTATTTCAGGAAGGCATTTCCCGACAGATTGCAAACCTACCAGAGCCCCTGGTTCCTGCGTACCCCAAATAAGAAAGGAATCTATGTGGGTCGTACCATTGCCTTTAATCTGCTTAGATCGCCTGCTTATTTCAGATCCATTGCCAGGATCAGAAAAGAAATAGATGCTATTGGGCCGGATGTGATTTTTAATTTTTATGAATTGTTGGGTGCCCTGGCCATGCGAAAATCAGCTTCCGGCATCAGGAGAATAGGATTGGGCCACCATTTTTACCTGCATTTGAACAGCTCACTTTGCAAGGCGGGTCCGGCGTGGCACCGGGTGTTG